>CAWUJF010000426.1:0-3637 GCA_963922405.1 uncultured Hyphomicrobiales bacterium
TTAATAACTGGATACGTTGACTTTTTTCAGCCTTATTTTCAGTATATTGCGGGCTGAGGATGGTATGAGCCAGCATGAGCAGCATCCAAGTTGAAATTTGATAATTTATTAACCTGCTGGAAAGCAGTATGTCAGGGTTCCATCGATTGATTCGATGAGTTGCCTCGGGGTTCAGGGGATATTGAGTTTGATAAACTGTTTTCACCACATAGCACCTAAGCAGGGTGAGGGTAGTTTATTGCAAAATTCGTCAGCAATATACAAAACAGGACCAGCTTTGATTGCTGCGCTATGCCTTTCGGCATGTGTTTCTGCTTCTTCACCTGAACTTGGTTTGGCAGGCGCCTCAGGATCTGATCCATCGGCGACTACTGCCGGCTTAAGCAGTGATGTTCTGAATTTGGATACGAGCGGAACAGAAGCTCCGGAGAGACTGAACGTAATCGTGCCCTCACCTGCGCCGAGAGATCCGGCAGCGCTTGCTGCAGCAAGCACAGAAGGTAGTCCTCAACTCTTGGCGGCTGTGGATGCAAGCAAACCAGTTGTTCCTGCGGGCCAGGTAGTGCAACAGGCTGTCAATGACACTTCTGCTACATCACAGGCCGGACTTGTACCGGCGGTTAGACCGTCAGCTGATTTAAGCAAACCCGGCACCAATGCACCGGCAGCGGATTCTGATCCGGCATCGTCAGGTGTGGCCGTTGCTTCGATAAATCCGGAAGTGTTGCGCGAGACGAACACCGGAAATCCACCGCCAAGCAAAAATGTTGGTTTCTTGAGCCGGTTGTTTGGCAATAATCAGGCTGGTCAGGTCAAGAAAAGCAAGAACCTTCCAGGACCAGCGCGTGGAGAAACGACCACCAGATCAAAATCGCATCTTGCAAAGCCGAAACGTGTTGTGAAGACCGAACGGAAAAAGGTCAAAGTGGCAGGGCTTTCTGCTAGCCGACGCAATGCCAATCCGCTACCCGGTGTAAAATCAGTCCGGGAATTGTTGGGTATCAATGAATCCGAGAGGCATGATGATGTGGAGGATAACACCACACGCCTTGCTGCATTGGGTGGTTTTGGGCGTCTGTCTCCTAATGGCCTGAGAGTACAACACGAAAAAGTACAGGTTGCATGTCTTAAGCCTGGTGTTCTGAAAATCCTGAAGATTGTAGAACGAAGATACGGCAAAAAACCGATTATTACCTCTGGATATCGCAGCCCAAAGAGGAATCGCCGTGCAGGTGGTGCAAGAAATTCACAGCATATTTTCTGTAAGGCGGTTGATATTCAGGTAGAAGGCGTTTCCAAGTGGCAGCTGGCCAAGTATTTGAGAACGATTCCTGGACGCGGTGGCGTTGGCACATACTGCCGTACACGCTCAGTACATATCGATATCGGCAAGAAACGTGACTGGCATCATCCGTGTCGCAGAGGGAAAGTTAAAAAGCGCAGAAAGGCTTAAACTTTTCGCCCACCTTCCCGGCTGTTTGCCATATGCCAAAAAACTTCGTTTTTTTTCTCAATTCTCGAAAATTCCTCTTGAAGCTTTTGAACATCCCCCCTATAAACCGCCTCACACTGATGCTCCCTTCGTCTATCGGTTAGGACGCCAGGTTTTCAACCTGGAAAGAGGGGTTCGATTCCCCTAGGGAGTACCAGTGTTAATTTTTTCCCTACAGTATGATTTTTGTAGCCTGTATCGGCTAATCCCATCTGCAATGGCTTTGTGTGGGTTATGGCTCCTTGACATCGCTGATTATTAGTAGCAACGCTACAGAAAATTCAGAACAGGTAGGAGAAAATCATATGAAACTTGTGCGCTATGGAGAGCCTGGCAGTGAAAAACCAGGAATGATCGATTCATCAGGTGCTTTGAGAGATCTGTCGGCGCATATTGCCGATATAACACCAGAGACGATTTCCTCTATTAGTGATCTCCAGAATCTTAATGAAAATGATCTACCACTGGTTGAGGGCAATCCCCGTTTTGGCCCTTGTGTAGGCAATATCGGGAAGTTCATGTGTATTGGTCTGAATTATCGGGATCATGCAGCCGAAACAGGTGCTGATATTCCTGAGCATCCAATTCTGTTTATGAAAGCAAATTCAGCGATCATCGGTCCAGACGATACTGTTTCGTTACCACGCAATTCTGCTACCACCGATTGGGAAGTGGAACTGGGAGTCGTGATTGGCAAAAAGGCAAAATATGTGAGCCAGGCCGATGCGCTGGACTATGTGGCCGGATACTGCGTTTGTAATGACGTTTCGGAAAGAACATTTCAGAAGGACCTGACGGGGCAATGGACCAAGGGTAAGTCGTGTGACACCTTCGGTCCAACAGGTCCATGGCTAGTAACCCGTGATGAAGTAGCTGATCCGCAAAATCTTGGTTTGACCATGGATTTGAATGGCAAGCGGATGCAGAATGGTACTACCTCCGAAATGATTTTCTCGGTTGTGGAACTTATCGAGCACCTTTCTCACCTCTTCACTCTTCATCCGGGAGATGTAATCTCTACCGGGACCCCTCCCGGTGTTGGAATGGGCATCAAACCTGACCCGATTTTCCTCAAACCCGGGGACGTGATGGAGTTGAGCATCGAAGGTTTGGGTTCTCAACGTCAGAATGTTGTGATGGATAGTTAGTCAGTTTTGTATAGACACGGTTTTTGAAGCCCGTATCATCTTGATATGAGAAGGCTTATCATCCTTACGCTATCAATCTTCGGGATAATTCTGACCCATCTCCCCGCTGCCGCTAACAAGCGACCGGTTGTGCTGGAATTGGTACTTGCCGTGGATACATCCACGAGCGTTGATAAGTACGAATTCAATTTGCAGCGCGAAGGGTTGGCTCGCGCCTTCGAACATCCGGATATTGTCTCAGTCATACAAGGGATGGGCAATACCGGCATTGCAGTTACACTGATTGAATGGGCGGGCCGAACCCAACAGGCTCATATTGTGGATTGGAGCCTGTTGAACAGTGAAAGCTCGAGTTTGCAATTTGCAAGCCGTGTTCGAGCTGCACCACGGGCATTTGAAGGCATGACAGCCATTGGTAACGTGATTGAATATGCTTCGGCCTCTATCGCTGGAAACCAATTCGAGGGCGCCAGAAAAGTAATTGATGTATCAGGCGATGGAACCAGCAACACTTCAGACACAGCCATACAACGTGACCGGGCCATAAATCTGGGTATCACAATCAATGGGCTGGTAATCTTTCAAAGAGAAAAAGAATACGATCTTGGAGAACTGGCAGAGATTGACCTGCTACATCATTTCACCAATCAGGTGATCGGAGGAGACGGCGCTTTTCTGATGACGGCCAGAAGTTTTGAAGACTTTGAAGTAGCTATACGCAACAAATTGCTGCGGGAAATTCTGGGGATAGCCACAGCCAATCTCGACCGCGTAATCCAATAGACATTTGCCAATCATTTGAATCTCATATCAAGTTGTGCATTATTGCAAAACCTTAAAGGTCTGAATGAGCAAATATGAATTGGGATGATCTAAAGATATTTCTAACCCTGGCACGGACGTGCAGGCTGAGTGAGGCAGGAAAGCGGTTGAAAATCGATCACTCGACTGTATCACGCCGTGTAAAAGCACTTGAGCACTCCACATCGACCGTATT
>CAWUJF010000427.1:0-3634 GCA_963922405.1 uncultured Hyphomicrobiales bacterium
AACAAATCATCCGAAATCTGCTTCTTACTGACAGAAAGTTCGTGCAATTGCTCTGTGAAGAACTCGTACCGGTTGCGGCCCTTACTTTTTGCCAGATAAAGCGCCAGATCTGCGTTCACCTGTAACTGCTCCTTCGAAACATCTTCCTTATCGTTCGTAGCAATGCCTATACTCACACCGATCCGACATTCATGACCGTCATATAGAAATGGAATTTCCATTCTTTCGATGATCAGATCAGAAAGGTACTTGGCATGCGATTTCACGTCCTGGCTGCGCGAAATAATCATGAACTCGTCGCCACCTACTCGGGCGATAAAATCACGAGAACTCACGCTCGACCTTAAGACGTCTGCGCAATGCAACAGCAGCTTGTCTCCCGCCGCATGCCCAAAGGTGTCGTTCACCTCCTTGAACCGGTCAAGATCAACCACAATTAGGGCAATCTCCTCGTTACCATTGAATTCAAGCTCTGCGAGCGTATCTTCAAAGAAGCGTCTGTTCGGAAGATTTGTCAGCGCATCATGTAAGGCAATGTGTTCAATCTGGGATTTTGCCTCGCTCAATTCTTTAACGTGCTGGCGACGCCTGCTTGCAAGCCTACCCATCATCAAGATCGGCAAGGAGAACAACGCCCCGAGAAATAGTGTGAACAACCTGCCCTTCCACAACTCGATAGGTGGGATTACCCAGCCGTCTTTCGGAGTAGCAGCAATGCGCCAGGAACCATTTGGCAGGATAACATCGGCATAGACCGGATTATCATACATCATGGCTGGATCACCGTAGAATTGCTCACCGGAAAATCCCTTACCGTCCTTGCCGAAAATGGCCACATCAATCGGCATTTCAGAGCCATCGATGCCGCTTTGTTTATAGAGTTTCTCTACATTAATAACCGCAGAGACAATACCCCAGAATGATCTGAAGTTCCCACTCTCAACAAATACAGGATACCGGACTAACAAGCCTTCGCCACCACCCACTTGAAGTTTGTGAGGTCCCGCAACAACCACAGTGTTCTTGTCTCGAGCTTCAAGGGCAGCAGACAGATAAGTAGGCATTTTGCTGTAATCCATGCCAAGGATCTTTTTGTATTGTTTGTCTGGATAAACATAGCGGTTGATCAGACCAGGTGCCGCGGCAACCACCTTGATGAGCGATTTTTCCTTAAATAGCTGTTCCGCCAGTTCCGCATATCGTTCTTTGCTCATATCAGGCTCGGTTTTCAGTGTGAAAACCAGACCACGAACCAACTGAATATTACTGAGAATGTTTCCTTCCAGACGCGCTCGCACAAGGCTCAATTCATGAGAAACCTGCGCGCGCATTTCCTGAAGTTGTATTTTCTTGTTCTGCTCTTCAGACAAAACGACCAGAACCGTAATCATGAGTGCAGTCAGCAGATAGGGTGCCCATCCGTTGGAGAACACTTTCTCGACTGAATTTTTCAATGATGTCTTGAAATCTGCAATACTCATTTAAACTATTTACCTCAATGAAAAGAGCGATTTGGTGATTTGAAACCACCAATCTGTGTCTCAGTTCATCTGAGGCCGGTATTGCATCATGCAGCAGGTACAAAAAACCCGCCCGACATTCCAATCTTAAACAAAAATGTATAAAAAACACACAACCCGTATGCTTAACAGGTCACTAAGCTCTTGAGCTTTATGGATAAATTCATACCTGTTTGAGGCGATCTTCAGTTCAAGCGCGTTCTTTTTTCTTGCCCTTGTTCCGAAGCACATGGGCGTAATCCGCGTTATACAGATCACTATCGCGAAAGCTGACTTCACCCAGTACCGGTCCCACCAGGATCAAGGCAGTGCGGGTAATCTTGTGCTTTCGAACTTCGTCTTTCATCTCTGCCAGTGTGGTCCGGATATAAAGCTCATCTGGCCAGGTGGCACGATAGGCAATCACGACGGGACAATCAGCACCATAATAGGGTTCAAGCGCTTCACGAATGTAAACCAGATTGCGGATAGATAGATGAATTGCCAGTGTCGCACCTGATTTTCCAAGCACTTCAAGCTGTTCGCCCTCGGGCATAGAAGACGCTTTCATACCCGTACGGGTAACAATCACGGTTTGCGCGATTTCGGGCAATGTGAGCTCGGTTTTCAGTTTTGCAGCGGCACCTGCAAATGCGGGCACACCGGGCACCACTTCATAATCAATCTCCAGAGCATCAAGACGTCTCATCTGCTCAGCCGTAGCCCCATAGATCGACGGATCACCGGAATGAACACGGGCCACATCCTTACCTTCGCTATGGGCTTCTCTAATCATCTCAATGATTTCATCCAGATTCAGGGGCGCAGTATCACAGACAAGCGCATCCTGTGGTGCTGCCTGGACAATTTCCTCCGGCACGAGTGATCCTGCAAACAGGCATACTGGGCAATTCTCTATCAAACGAAGGCCACGCACCGTTATCAGATCAGGAGCGCCAGGTCCGGCACCAATAAAATATACAGTCATGATGAAATTCCTGTCCCGGCTTTTGCCGAATAGCCACGCGGCGTATAAACCCAACTCCTGCCTTCACCAGTTGTTACGGTTTGAGTTTCTGAAGAGCCAACAATAACCACGGTCAACATATCCACTTCATTGATATCAAGCTCGCTCAAGGGAACAATTCTGATCCTCTCCCCTTCGCGACCAAGATTGGTAGCCAATATCACTGGCGTATCTGCAGGTCTGTGCTCAAGCAGAACACCTTTGGCATACTCCAGTTGTGTCCGCCGTCGTTTTGAAACGGGATTATAAAACGCAATTACAAAATCACCTTCCGCAGCCGCTTTGACGCGCATCTGAATGGCTTCCCATGGGGTCAGAAGATCAGAAAGTGAAATCGTGCAGAAGTCGTGTCCAAGTGGTGCACCTGCCCTTGCCGCAGCAGCTTGCAACGCTGAAATTCCTGGCGAAACCTCAACACTGATACGCTGCGCTCCATCGCTTAAGCCCCCATTGGCAAGCAGTTCGAACACCAGCGTTGCCATGGCATAAATCCCCGCGTCACCAGAGCAGACAAGCGCAACTGACTTTCCCTCTCCAGCCAGTTCCATAGCATGGCGAACGCGGTCTTCTTCTTTCCCGAGATCAAAATCATGACGGACTTTTTTCACCGAGATTTCTGATATCAGATCGAGATATAAAGAGTAGCCAACCAGATCAGTGGAAGCACCGATCATCCGGGTCACTTCCGGCGACCGCCATTCGTTTTGACCAGGTCCAATTCCAACCACAAATAATTTCCCGCGAGACCGCCCCTTAGTGCTCATATCCACAATCTCCGAAGATTGTGCAATGGCAACGGTTGCCCGTTTTGACTTTACTTTGGGAACAACCAACTCCGCTTGCGAGCCAGCTGCAGCAAGTGCTGCCCCTTCGCTCACACCATGGCAACCAACTTCATTGAAGACCACTTCCGACGGGTTGGCCAGTCGTGGTGTTTCCTTCTCCAGAGTAGCCGCATCAAAAAAGCGGACCGGAACACCAAAGTGCTTCGCAGCTTCGTGTAACGCCGTTTCATCAGCTTTGAGATCGATGGAGGCAATTCCAGCAAGGCAAGTCGGCGGAATCTCAAATTCGTTCAGAGTTTTTTAACCTAGTTCAATGACTTCTT
>CAWUJF010000428.1:0-3633 GCA_963922405.1 uncultured Hyphomicrobiales bacterium
TCAATCTTGCACAAATGGATTTCGGGGTGGAGGACATAACCCTTCACGCAGGACAAAGCGGCAATCACGAACACCTGCTACGGACAAAGCAGGCCGATCTGGCAATCACATCCAATCCGTTCCTCGATATGGATGGGCTCGAACGCCACCACATCCTTAAAGAAGATTTTCTGCTTGTATTGCCCGACGACTACGATGGGCCCACGGATAGTCTTGAAGCAATCCAGCAAAAACTCCCTTTGGTGCGATTTGGTGATTCCACCCATGCGGGCCGTCAGATTGCCCAGCACCTTCGCCGTCTACGGTTTGAGCCGGACAAGGTTATCCAGGCTGACCGTTCCAGCATGGTCACCTCGTGCGTTTCATCTGGTCAGGGGTTCAGCCTGCTGACACCGACGCTTCTGATCGACGGTATGGTGGAAAATATGAAGATGCGTTTAATGAAACTGCCAGTTGTCGGGCTATCGCGTACGCTGACTGTGGTTGCCCGCAAAGGTGAGTTGCGGGAACTTCCGGGCGCTGTTGCGGAAATGTCAAAGCACGCCTTGGTCAATCATATCGCGAAACATGTGGGTGATATCGGAGCGAACAGCGTTGATCGTGCATGAATGTCGGCGGCTGCACTAAAGATCTGACCGAAATGGGATCTTTTTAAGGATCGCTTTGATACGAAAACTATAAAAATCTTGTAGAACCTTCTTTTCTATGTTTCCATTTATTTGCTGCCAGCGGGGCGATCGCAGACGCATACCACTGTGGCTTGTTTTTCGACATCGTGCATTGTCATACACCTGTGATGTTTGCTGATTAACAGGCCGATAGATCGACTATTCAAGTTTTCGATTCAGAAGTTTTAAAAACCAAAGGGAGACCCGATATGAAATTCAATAAACTTAAATTAGCTGCCTCAACTCTAGTCATGACAGTGGCGCTGGGCTCGCAATCGGCATACGCGGAAACTCTGAGACTTCTGACCTGGGGCGGGTACGCTCCTGAAAATGTGGTCGAAATGTTCGAAAAAGAAACTGGCCACACAGTTGAAGTTACCAAGTCAAACAACGAGGAAATGATCGCCAAGCTTCGTGCCACTGGAGGCGGTGGGTTTGACCTGGCTCAGCCTAGTCAGGATAGGATTGCAGGACCGCAGGCAGAGTTTGGAATCTACAAGCCGATTGACCTTTCAAAGATCAAGTCTGATCAGTTCATTGCTTCCATGTTGGAAGCAACCAAGGGCAACACAACAGTAGATGGTAAGATCTACGGCGTGCCACACGTATGGGGAACCAGCGGTCTTGTGCTCGATACAAAGCAAGCAGGTGGTGTCCAGGACTATACAGATCTGTGTAATGCTGATGTGGCAGGTAAAGTGTCCTACCGCCTGAAACGCCCAACTTTGATCGGATTTGCCTTCTCAATGGGTATGGACCCGTTCGCAGCTTATGGCGATGCAGCCGCATATGAAGAAATGATGAAAAAAGTCGAAGCAAAACTCGTTGAGTGCAAGCCTAACGTGAAGACCTACTGGGGTGGTGGCGACGAATTGATGGGCCTGATCCGTTCCGGTGAGGTCGTTGCATCCATGGCCTGGGATACCGGTGGATGGAAAGTCAACGCAGACAAGCCGGACGTGACCTTTGTGGCACCAAAATCAGGTGCACTTGGATGGATCGACACATTTGTATTGCCAGCAAAAGGCAAGGCTGATGACGCCGCTTACGACTGGATCAACTTCGTTATGCAGCCGAAAATTGCAGCTTTGATCACAGAAGCAGCTGGTAACTTCACAGCCTCCAAAGGTGCTGATGAGTTTGCCTCTCCTGAACTGAAAGCAAAATTCCAGGCTAGTTTCCCGCAGGAAGCAATCGACAACATCAAGTGGTACCCACCAGTGCCTGCCGGGCTTGAGGCTATCGAGGGTGGTGTGCTGGACCGCGTGAAAGCTGCTCAGTAAGCTACATAATATTAGAGTCTTGCAGCGCCTGATTATCAGGCGCTGCTATCTGTTTGAGGCGTAAATTCCATGACATCTGATCTAGAATGCAGATCCCTTGTCAAACACTTCGGGGAAACAACGGCGGTTGATAATGTTTCCTTTGAAGTGCCAGCCGGATCCTTCTTTTCTATTCTAGGTCCATCCGGATGTGGCAAAACCACCATCATGCGAATGATTGCAGGTTTCCTTGAGCCGTCCGAAGGGGACATCCTGATCAAAGGCAACAGCGTCCTCGATGTGCCGCCAAACAAGAGACCGGTAAACATGGTCTTCCAGCATCTGGCACTTTTCCCGACCATGAATGTTGCTGATAACATCGGTTATGGCCTGCGTCGTGCTGGCTTGCCGAAGACTGAAATCAGGACAAAGGTTGGTCAGGCGCTTGAACGCATAGGCCTGCCAGGCATTGAAAATCGCAAAGTTACAGAGCTTTCCGGCGGGCAAAAACAACGCGTGGCAATTGCCCGCTGCATGGTTCTTGAACCGGACGTGTTACTGCTCGACGAACCGCTTGGCGCTCTCGATCTCAAATTAAGAGAGCACATGAAGGTAGAGCTCAAAAAACTACAGTCGGAGTTCGACACCACATTTGTTTACATCACGCATGATCAGTCAGAGGCCCTCGTCATGTCAGACAAGATTGCTGTGATGAACGAAGGAAAGTTCGAGCAAATCGGCACTGCACAGGAATTGTATCACAGGCCCCAGACGAGCTTCGTTGCAAGCTTTGTGGGCGAGTCCAACCGATGGTCGGGCAAGGTTCAAAAAGTAGCAAACGGCGCTTTGGAGGTGATGACTGAAAACGGAATGCAGCTGAAAGCCGTTTCCAACGATCAGACCCTTTCGGAAGGAGACATAGTCAGCATGTTTGTGAGGCCAGAGGCAATTCAGCTGTCCAAATCAGCCAAAGGTCTGGGGAAGTTTGATTCAACGATTTCCGGCAGCATCAGCGACATCCTCTTTAACGGCGCAGACAGCGTTGTGCTGGTGAGAAGTGAGAAACATGCCGAGGATATTGAGGTCAGACTGCCGCAATCTGGTGAGTTCCATGATCTCGCAAAAGGTGCAGATGTGCACATCGGCTGGACCTTTCAACAAAACAACTGCTTTAAGGCCTGAAGATGCAGTCACTGAACCGCCTAGGCTTTTGTTTGCTCATAACACCGCTTCTGCTGTGGCTGTCTTTGCTGATCATTATTCCCCATATCGATATTCTGCTGGTCTCTTTGCGGGAACGGGTAGGGGTTGGAGAATATGATCTCAGCGTCGCACAATATGTCACCATTTTTGGTGAACCACTTTATCTCTGGACGTTTCTGAGAACCGCAACCTTTTCGATTGTGGCGACCTTCATCACGCTAATCATTGCGTTTCCCGTCGCTTATTATATCGCCAAAATTGCCAAGGGCAGGACACAGTCAGTTCTGTTTCTGCTTTGTTTGTTACCATTCTGGGTATCAGAACTTGTGCGCACCTTTGGCTGGATGATCCTGCTTCGGGAAACCGGCATCTTTTCAAACATTCTCCAGTTTCTGGGCATCGCTGATGGCCCCGTGGAGATGTTATACAATGATGCAGCGATCATGACAGGCCTTGTCTATACATCCATGCTCTTCATGGTCGTACCACTCACCACAACG
>CAWUJF010000429.1:0-3623 GCA_963922405.1 uncultured Hyphomicrobiales bacterium
TAGCGTCGAACCAATTCCCTGCACCAGGCATAATCAGTATCATCAAAAACGACCAATTTAATCACGATGTTCGTATCTTCGCCTGCTTGAGCGATGCATTGATCAAGCTTCTTCCAATCAGGACGTTCCCCGGATGATGGTGGTTTGGGACTCAAGACCAGTGTGTGTAATTCACTAAACCATTCCTGGCTTACCGATCCTTGTGTTTCCAGTGCAAAATGATAGCCATGCGCCTTGCCGGTAAGGATCAAATCCCCCAAAGGTTGTGTTGCAGGATTCCCGCCAGAAAGCGAAACCAGCAACGGCTCGCCACCGCTCAGGTCTTCAATTTTCTGCCAAACCGCTTCAGTGTCCATAGCCTGCCATGTATGTCGGAATTCAGAATCAACCGCATGGAGACTGTCGCACCAGCTGCATCGGTAGTCACAGCCACCCGTTCGCACAAAGACCGTCGGTTCACCGATCAAGGCACCCTCGCCCTGGATTGTGGGACCGAATATTTCCGAAACTCTGATCATCAGGTTTAGTTTCCCGGTCGATATTCAGCCCAGGTCTTGGGCGTTTCACTCACCATGACCGCTGACACACAGGCCCAACGCTCTTTGCAATACTCATAAAAATACTTGGCCATGAACTCAGCGGTGACGGAATCATGATCGAATACTTCATTGAGATGCCGGTGATCCATGTCATCATCGATATGGTTTTTCAGTTCTCCCAGATCGCGATAATCGACCACAAATCCGTACTCGTTCAGCTCATTTGAACTAAGCTCAACTTTCACAATGTAGTTGTGTCCATGCAATCGGGCGCAAGGGTGATCGTCGGGCAATCTGGTCAGCTGGTGAGACGCAGAAAAGTGAAATTCCTTTGTAATTCTATACATTAAGCACCTGCCCTTCCCACTGCTTCCTGCCAGAACTGCTCGTCGGCATATTCAGTGGGATCTACCACGCCAGCCAGATGAAATGCTTCGCGCCGTTCCACACAGGTGCCACAGGTACCACAATGCACATCACCCCCCTTATAACAGGACCAGGTCTCATGAAATGGCACATGAATTTTTGCACCAGCCTCAACGATTGCAGATTTCGGCTCGGTCACGAACGGTGTGTAGAGAGAAATATCCGCGTAACCGTCCAGTGCATGATTTTGCATCTGGGCAAATGAATTGATGAATTCCGGCCGGCAATCAGGATAAATAAAATGATCACCGCCATGAACTGCCGTTGCCACCTGATCCGCGCCCTTTGAAGCCGCCAGACCAAAGGCTATCGCCAGCATGATTGCATTACGGTTGGGAACGATGGTTATCTTCATCGTTTCCTCTTCATAATGCCCATCAGGCACATCAATATCGTCGGTAAGTGCTGACCCGGTCAGATGTTTGCCGATAGCTGTGATATCCACGATATCATGGGTTACGTTGAGCTTTTTGGCGCAAAGTGCGGCAAATTGCAGTTCTTTCTTATGGCGTTGTCCATAATCAAAAGAAACGAGTCCCGCCACATTGCCTTCGCTTGCAACTTTATAGGCAAGCACAACGGAATCCAGTCCGCCAGAGCAGACAATAAGTGTTTTCATAAGTCTAATCCTTGTTTTATTACCGGGTAGGCTGCGACCGGGCCTCTAAAAGGCAGGGGACAGATATCAGATATACCTCTGCATTAAAAGAATATTTCTCAATCGTTTCCTAACGGGAATTGAGGTCAGTTCAGGTAGCAGAAAAAGCTGGTTTTCTCAGAGCTAATTAAACGGTTCAAACCCCTGAAATTCATACTTTGTTAACCATACGAACATAATGATTAATGCGAGGTAATTATTTGGTGGTTCGTTGGTTACCCTGTGTTGGAAATGTGGATGAACCATCCCCGGCATAGAGTGAACCTTGAGAACTCACAAATCCATCGCGCTGGGGACCAATAAATGATCAAACGCTTTGCGGCAAAACCTGCAAAGGCAGAACCCAAACCAGACAGTAAAACCGGTACCGCCAGTACGGCCGATCGGTCAGCTGGTTCGGCCAATTCAAGCAAAACCGACACGAAGCTGTTTGGAAAGAATTTCCTTAAAATCAATTTCGGATTTTTCATCATTTGCGCAAGCATCGTCCTGGTCAGCGGTTGCCTTTATGGATGGCTCACATCGAAAGAACTCACCACAGCCAGAAAACATCATGAGCAGGTAACAGCGATCATCTACAATACCGCCGCTTCAATTCCATCCCTCCAACAGGTTTTCATCCGCAACCTGGAGGAGCGTGATGCCCTGGCGGGAATAGCTCGCACGCATCTCAACCTGGTAGCCCATGCTCAGGCTGGCTTGATGAACAACACAGCTCAATATATCGCCGACTATAAAATCGCTGAACGTGAAAACGCTTACAGCTTGTCCGAATACCTGCGCGACTCTCAAAACTTGCTGGAAAACTCGCTTGTTTCCAATGTGCCGGAAATGGAGCTGCTTGATCTGATTTCAGTATTCCAGAACAAACTGCAGCCGCTTAACGAAAAACTTCTTTTCGATATCAATCAGAGAATTGATTTCCTGCTTGGCAAACAGTTCATGATCACCCTGGTCACCACATTCATCACATTGCTCCTGTTCTGGCTTGAGGTGAAATTTTATTCTCGTGAGAGGAAGAAGATTGCGGTTGATGCCCTTGAGATTGTCCGCAGTTACAATTTTTCTCAAATCAGCTTCAACGAAAAACGTGCTTTTGAAGATCACCTGCGGCAGGAACTTGAAGGACAATACAACGGTGAGATGCGCAAATCGGTTTGTGACATTTCAGAAACAACCGATAGCCTGCGTAAATCCGAATTGAATGATGATCAGAAATCGCAACTACAAATCATATCTGATTCCTGTGAGAAGCTCTTTGCAGTAATGCATCGTCTTTCCTCCAACAACCATGACCGGGAAGACTACGAAGCAGAGTTCAATTCCGAGGAAGTTCCTCCACACCGGGAGATGACATTTGACGTTGATCACGAAAACATAAATCTGGTTGGCACAAGAGTGCTGATGATTGAAAGCGATCAGGATACTCAAAAAGGTTTTGCCCAAATTCTGGACAGTAAAAAACTGGACTATTGCATGGTGGAAGACATCCATGAGGGCCTTACAGTCATGCAAAAAGCTTTCAACATTGGGTTAAACATCGAGTGTCTGATTATTAATACCGATAATGACAAGATGAGTTTTTCAAACCTGCTCACAATCATGCAGGAAGACGAAGATCTCAGAAAACTTCCTGTACTGGTATTGTGCACTGACGATGAAATGGCTGAAAAAGCGGCTTCCATGGCCCAGGATGTTAAAGTCAAAGCAAAAACCTGCACACATTCCGGTATTATTAGCGGTTTAAACAACCTGCTCTCGGACAATACGGTTCAAGTAACACCAATCGTCAGCAAGGCCGACCGAAAAGCCGAAATACTGGCAAACGAACAACAAATTGAAGAAGAACATGCCACCACCAACGTGGATCAACTACCAATCGTAGCTGAGCCGGTGGATATTCTGATCTGCGAGGATGATGACGCCAATCGTCTTGTAATAAGCCAGATCCTGAAAAATGCTGGAATAAGTTTCCATCTCGCCAAAGACGGCCAGGAAGG
>CAWUJF010000430.1:0-3617 GCA_963922405.1 uncultured Hyphomicrobiales bacterium
GCTATCCTGTCTCATGAACGGGTGTACAAACCTGAAGTTATAATCTGGATAATTTCAGCATCAATGTTCATTTGCTTTGCCCTTACTCTGGTTTTGGCGGTGTTTGATGACCGTACGATTGATGGTGTCGTTTCCGTTTGGGCCAAACCGCTTAAATTTGAAATCTCATTGGCCATTCATGCAGCAACGCTGGCACTTGTCATGGCAGCTTTAAACCCGTCTGTTCGCGTTGGTAAGATAATGACCGTTCTTTCAGTGGCGTTTCTTGCCGCCTGTATTGTTGAAATGAGCTACATTATAGCCCAGGCAGCACGTGGAGAGCACTCTCACTTTAACGTCTCAACGCAGTTCAATCGATTTATGTGGTCTGTGATGGCAATTGCAGCGGTGGTAATCGTTGGTGCTGCGGGAGTGATTGGTACAGTCATGATATTTGGTTCAAAAGATGAACTAGCTCCGGCTTTAAAATGGGCCATAGTATCAGGATTAGTCGGAGGCACACTGCTAACGATCTATACCGCTTTCTCGATTGGTGCGAACAATTCTCCATACGTCGGTGGGGTACCCACTAACAGAGAAGAACGAATGCTTTTGACCGGATGGTCTCTGATTGCTGGAGACATTCGCGTTTCGCACTTCCTGGCTATACACATGATACAGGTGTTACCTATGGTGGGTCTTGCAATATCAAGGGTGGCTCCGGGGAGAAATGGTCTCATTTTTGTTGTCGTCTTTGCTTTGGCCTGGAGCACTTTCACTATCATGGAGTATGGGAGGGCGCTTGGTGGTAATTCATCATCTTTAGCGATTTCAATAGGCTTGTGATTTTTGATGTTCCAGGCTCTATCCATTCTAGATCATGGGAACAGTAGACAAATCAGTCGTAACCGGTCATTTCCAGATAACCGCGTCCGGTTTTACTCCCTTCCACGGAGACTGGCCCCTCCCAGTATGAAATGGCAAGATCCATCCAGGCGTTTTTATTCATTGCGGAAACAACAACATCTACATCCTTTTCGGGCAGATTTACGCGCCAGCTTGTTGGGACTTCCCTCCCCTTTACTGAGCTTGTTTCCATGGGCGTTGCAGTGAATGATCCATTTGGAAAGGTTTGGGTATCCCCCGATGGCCCAATCCATGTGGCAGAGGTGTATGACACGCCATTTGTTTCTCGCAGCTGAAACCCCATTAGCTTTCCGCCATCATAAAATGACAATGAAAACCAGTCCCAACCCTTTTGGTTTTCAGCCAGCGGTTGCGACGACCACTCACGATCAAGCCAGGCATCACCGGTAACCTGCACCTGACCTGTTGGAAGGTGGAGCGTACCTGAAATCTTATAAAATGGTTGGGAGTAATAATAACTCGCCTGACCGCTGGATGATTTCACCGAAAAACCACTATCGCCATGAAAAACAAGAGGTCCGGTTGATTGCAGTTGCATTTCATATCCAAAGTCTGGGCCAAAAGCTTGCAGGTCAAGATTATCAAAATCAGGTCCTTTCAGATACCACTCGTCAATCCAGGCCTGAAAAGGATCTGCTTCTACACCAGCCTGACCGATCCCACCTCTGGCAAAACGTTCTGTAGCAAAGTGTTTGTCTTGCGTTGTAACAGCTGCATGCGCAAACCAAATCTGTTGGGATTGCCAGCCGGGACGTTCTTTTGGTTCCAGTGCCGAACGGAAAAGCGTCCATTGAAGACCAAACGAATTACCCTCGGCATCCTTGAGATTTGCGGTAAGGTACCACCACTCAATCCGGAAATCCGGATGTGGTCCATGGTCGCCAGGAAACGAAAACTCCTTCCCGGGCTCTGGTTTGGTAAACCCTTCAGCATCTGTTCCCAATCCGGCAAATCCTTGAGCATATGCCGCAAAAGGAAACAGACAAAAGAATATCAGCGCTTTAACGTTCATGGGCAAAAACTTTCAGTAAAGTGTTTGGCGCTACGCGGGCCAGGCGTATTGCGGGCCAGAGAGCCGCCAGTAAGGCAGCAAACAACGCATATAGAATTAATTGAGCATAATCTGCCGGGAACAGAAACATCGGCAAGCGCCAACCAAAGGCCTCAACATTAATGACAGTCAGCAAGATGAAGGCGAAGATCAATCCAAGCGGCAAGGCCAAAAGGCAAACTATTGCTGCCAGCGTCAACGTACGCAGAATTTCCAGTTTTCCCAGCTCCCGTCGTGTGAGCCCTAATGCCCAGACTGGCGCAAGTTGGGGAATTCTCAAATCTGCCAGCGTCAATAGGCTTGTGAACATTGCAAATCCGGCTACAGCCAAAGTCAGCACATTCAAAGCTGCAGTAACCGTGAAAGTACGTTCAAACACTTGCAGAGAGAAGGACTTGATATCGGCTTGATTGGTAAAGGCACTATCTGCAAGTCCGGTAGCTTTCTGGACGGAAGTTTTCAGAGTTTCTGGGTCGCTGGTTCTTGCACCAAATCTTTGTGCCCGATCATCGGGATACAGTTGACGATAGAGTTTTTCTCCCAGAGTTATTTGTCCCAGTGGATTGCCATAATCACCTACAATACCGCCAAGTTTTAGGTCTTTGCCATCAAATTGCACCCTGTCGCCTACCCAAAGTTCGGCGCGGCGTGCAAACTGCTCATTTGCTAAGATGACCTCGCCGCTTGCCAGCTTGTCCCATACGTTTTCTTCAGCAGCTAATAGCCGCCAGTTATCACGATAGGTCTTCCCAACACGAATTCCGTCGATTTCAATAGGCATTCCACGAGCAGTCCCCTTACGGCTGTAAAGCAGCAATACCTCATCAGCATTTGCTATCAGCGCGGCTTCGACCGTCTCACTTTTGCTGGAGTCATCAATGTAAACAAACAATTCGGGAGCCAGTCGTTGGTCAAGAAACTCCACGAATGTTAAGCGGAAGCTGGAAACCATTGTCGAAACACCAATGTTTGCGGCAATCGCCAATAAGAGGGCCATTAATGCGAGGCTCAAGCCCGGTATTTGCTGCCTTGTATCAGCAAGAAACCACTGTGGAATTACTCCCAGGACCCGTCCTTCAAGCAGTCCGAGGCATTTTTCTATGGTAATGGGCAAGATCAGTGCTGCCCCTAAAAGCAGACATGCCAGCACCGCGAATCCGGCGATAAGTCCTTTTCCAAAACCCAATAAAATGACTGAAATGGCAAACAAGAAAAGTGCCACAATTGCCTGCAATACGCGGACGCGCCCAACTGCCATCACCCACGCTCGAGACTGAGCGCTTGCTAATATTGGCATATTGGCAATCTGCCACAATTTGCCCGTCAATGCTGCCCCGGTACCAATTAGAGCAATGGCATAACCAGAAAGCCACCATTCTGCTCGCAATTGCAAAGTGCCGGTGACCTCCGCCCCATAAAGACTGCGCAATGTGGCGGCCACGTCTGGTAAAAGCGCTGCAGCCACGAAATATCCAAGTATGATGCCGATTGTTGCACCTATGCCGGCTAAGAAAAGAATTTCGACTACAACCGAAACGATCAGACTCCTTAAAGACACTCCGAGAGCACGAAGTGTGCGGAACGAAGCCCGTCGTTGTTCGAAAGCCAGACCGATGGTGCTATGGACAATGAAAATACCAACAGCAAAACTGAGAAATCC
>CAWUJF010000431.1:0-3616 GCA_963922405.1 uncultured Hyphomicrobiales bacterium
GTCTCAAGGCGCGCCTTTGAGAGGGTTTCAACAGCGGACGTATTAGCTTTCTGATCTGAAGCTGGCACCGCGTTTTCGTATTCTTTTTTTTGAGCGTTAAGCAAGATCCACAACCTTCATGCGTTTTTACTAGAATTAGGTTCCAGAAATTGCGCGAAGCTTGTGCTCCACAAGGGTTTGGCGCTAATTGATCACAAACCAAAAAATTTCAAAATAAAGTCTATTTTCGGCGGTTTTTCCAGCTTCGCTTAAGCCACGTCAGGCAGTGTGGATTTCACGAACCATAGCTCACACAAATCCCGACAACGGGTAGGCGAGGAAAAATTGCGTATCAACGACCTTCTATCATCATCCAATCGCTCTGACGTTAAATCTGTTTCACCCAATACGAGCCTAATCGAAGTGGCACAGATGATCGCCGAGTTTAACATCGGTGCTTTGCCGGTGGTCGATAAGGACCATTTCGTGACGGGCATTATCTCCGAACGCGATCTGATCAGAGCTCTTGCAAGAACCAATACGGGGTTCTTTGACAAGCCGGTCTTTGAAGAGATGACCACACCTGTTTTCACCTGTGCGGTCGAGGACACTGCATTTCACATCTATGAAGAGATGATCGCCAGGAAGATCCGACATATTCCGGTTACCGAGAACGGCAAACTGGTTTCCATGCTCAGCATTCGTGATTTTGACAATGTACATAAAAACCTCAGAGACCAATCGCTGACTGACGAATTAACCGGGCTACAGAATGTGGACCACTTTGAAAGCCTGCTTGATAACGAGTTCAACCGCTTCCGACGTTACAACTCACCACTATCCGTGCTGACCATGCAAATTGACAAGCTGGACGAGTTGATTGCATCCCGCGGGCATATTGTGGCTGATGCCATGCTCAAGAAGTTTGCTGACCTGCTTGTGGCGCAGACGCGTGCCTATGACAGTGTGGGTCGTGTATCCAAGGGCGAGTTCTCTGTCATTCTGCCCAACACGAACACCGAAACCGCGACGCGCACGGCAGAGCGTATATTCGAGAACGCCAAGGAAGCTTGTGCGGAATATGAAACACCAAGCTGGAGTTTTACCGTTAGCATCGGTCTTACCTTTGCAAATGCGGACAGCCGAAAAGGTTCAGAGCTTTTCGAACGCTCCAAGAAACTCGTGCATCAGGCATGGGAAAAGGGCAGCAAGGGCGTGGAGATCGATTTCGTGCATTAGGGGCTCTGTCTCCCCTCACCCGTTTTCATCATACTCTACCAGGTTAAAGTTTTCATCCGCTGAAGGTGGTGAAAAGTGCCTTGATATCTGATGGTATTGTTCATCGCTCACAGCAAATGGATGCTCGCCTGAAGCGTTGCGCTCATGCAGGCGCTGGAGACAAATCTCATCGGGCACGTTCAACACATGAAGCTGATGATAGGCGCCGGTATCATCAATGATTGTTCTGAGCCAGTTGCGCGCTTCGACCGTGTTCGCCTGAAAATCCAGCACGACCGACACGCCGTTTTCCAATAAGCTTGCGATATGGCTTTTCATTGCTTTACGCAGTTTTGCCGAACACCGCACATAGTCTTTTGGTGACGACATCTGATCGGAGAAAAGCGTATAAAGCCACTCATCTTCTGAGATGATGATGGCCCTGTCAGTTTCTGCCAATCGGGATGCAAGTGTGGATTTGCCGGAAGCGATTTTCCCGCACATCATGTGCAGCGTTGGAGATGATTGTGACACTGGTCTGCCCGTTCAGCTTCGCTTGTGTTGGTGTTTAGTTTGCGCTGAATGAAAGCCTATTTTGAGATTGTGAAATTTGCAAGAATGCTGTGCACCTGTGCAGTGGTCCAAAAATTGTTACATTCACCCGATGAAACCAGATGGAAACTACCAGTTTAGACGAGCAGGATCTGCTGACCTGAATTTGCTGTTGGAATGGCAATCTCGTCCGCATGTGCTTGAATGGTGGGGAACGGAACCACCCTTTGGGGCAGATGGTGCTGATGATCCAAGGGTAGCGAGGTGGATCGTATCTATTGACAGAAAACCATTTGCCTATATGCAGGATTATACGGTGCATGGATGGGAGGGACACTATTTTGCTCACTTGCCAACAGGATCCCGCGGCATAGACCAATATATCGCCGATCCAGATATGACAGGTAAGGGACATGGTCCGGGCTTTATGCGGGAGCGGCTCAAGGTTTTGTTTGAAGAAGGCGCGCCGGTTGTGGCAACTGATCCACACCCGGACAACAGCCGAGCTATCTCCGCTTACCGCAAGACCGGTTTCTCGATTTTCGGCGCTGCTCAGGAAACCAAATGGGGGCTGATTCTTCCAATGAAAATGGATCGACCTGGTAAAAGTGCATGATGATGGAGCAGATCCGATTTACTTCAATCGAAAGACTTCGACAGGTTCGCGCATGCCTTTGAGATCAAATTCGCCGGCAAATTCTGTGTCAAAATCATCTTCGACGGCAATACAGGCGCGTGTGCTTAAGAGAATTTCTCCATTTTCCGCGCGATCACACAGTCTTGCCGCCAGATTAATTGCGGTACCGGAGGCGGTGTAATCATAGCGGCCTTCGTAACCGACCATGCCGACGGTGGCATAGCCCATGGATATGCCCACTCCGAAGCCAAGGCGATGGCCGAGCCGTTTCCATTGCTTGGAAAGTTCCGCCATACGCTCCTGCATGGCGATAGCAAGCCGCACCGCGTCTCCAGCCGGGTCTTCACAAGGAACCGGATCATTGAACAAAACCATGATACCGTCACCCATGCGGTGATCCACGCCAGCGTTATGATCGTTTATGAGCTTACCCATCTCCTGGTGATAGGTTTGGAGAACCTCGATGGTTTCTTCCGGCTCAGCTGTTTCACAAAAGGCAGTGAAACCCCGGATATCGCAAAACAGAACGCCGAGAAGAGCGCGGTGGCTGGACAGCATTTTGTCTGATCCTTGAGAAACCACTGTATCTGCAACCGCTGCTGGCAGGAAACGTTTCAGCTTACCCATACGCTCGATTTCACCGACCTGGTCTTCCACGCGTTGCTCAAGAGACTCGTTCAGGGCCTGGACTTCCTCAGTTCTGGCCTCCAACGCCTTGAACTGGCGAACGTTTTCGATGGCAATCACTGCTTGGGCGGCAAAGGTTTGAACCAGTGTAATTTCATCCTGTGTGAACGGTTTCACTTCACAGCGAAACAATGCAATCGTGCCTACACCCTGGCCATCGATGATTAACGGCACGGTCACGCCAGAACGCACCCCCGCTTCAACCACCTTAATCCGGTCCTGATTTCCTTCTGCGTAGAGAGGGTCATGTGTGAGGTCTTCCAGATTGAGAACAGCTTTTTCACGGACTGATCTGGTCACCAGGAGTTCACTGTCGATTGGCCATTGCCATCCTTTTGAAAACTGCCCTACTTGACCTCCGACTATGGATTTTATCTCAAGGTGTTGGCCGTCCTCTGTTACCATACTGAGATTGCCAAAGGGTGCGCCGCATAGTCTTTGGGCGTTCTCCAGAATTAGATCAAATACCGGTCGTTCATTGTCCCGGCTCTTATTTATTACCTGAACAATGTTTGAGGTCGCCGCTTCCCGCTCCAACCTGCT
>CAWUJF010000432.1:0-3613 GCA_963922405.1 uncultured Hyphomicrobiales bacterium
CTTGAACCGGAAACGGCTTTTGATTTTGGAAATTCAGGAACCGGGTGCCGTCTTTGTATGGGGCTTTTTGGCGCCTACGACTTTCCTACGACTTTCACTGGTGACAGCTCGCTTTCTTCACGGCCCATGAATAGGGTTTTGAATCCACTCAGGGAAATGGGTGTTCAGGTATTGGCTGAAAATGGTGATGGGAGGCTTCCGATCACATTAAGAGGTGCCTGGCAGGTTGCGCCAATTGAATATCATGTGCCGGTTCCATCCGCTCAGGTGAAATCTGCAGTACTGTTTGCCGGATTGAACGCACCCGGCATCACCACTGTCGTTGAGCCGCATCTTACCCGCGATCACACTGAAAGGATGTTCAAGGGGTTTGGCGCGGAAATTGATGTGGAAGTGGCAGCAGATGGCTCCCGAAAAATTTCTGTTGAAGGGCAGGGCAAGCTTTTGGGACAGGACGTGACAGTGCCTGCTGACCCATCTTCAGCGGCTTTTCCGATTGTAGCTGCACTCATTGTCAGTGATAGCGAAATTACAATGCCGGATGTTTTGTTGAATGAAGCGCGGACTGGCTTGATCATTACACTGCAGGAAATGGGTGGCGATATTGAAATTACCAATCGGCGAAAGTCCGGCGGTGAGGATATCGGTGATCTGGTTGTAAAAAGTTCGGAACTGAAAGGTATTACGGTTCCGGCTGAACGTGCCGCCTCCATGATTGATGAATACCCGGTGTTGAGCGTTGCCGCTTCCTTTGCAAACGGCCAAACATATATGCCTGGCTTGCATGAGTTGCGGGTCAAGGAATCTGATCGACTTGCAGTTATGGCACATGGACTTCAAGCAAACGGCGTTGATTGCGAGGAAGGGCCGGACTGGCTCAAAGTGAATGGTCGGCCTGACGGAGCAGGTTATGGCGGAGAAACTGTTTCTACGCATCTCGACCACCGGATTGCCATGAGTTTTCTCGTAATGGGCATGGCAAGTGAAAAACCGGTCAGCGTGGATGATGGCAGCGTTATGGAAACAAGTTTTCCAGGATTTGTACAGCTGATGAACAATATGGGAGGGCAGATTGCATAATGTGATTGCAATCGACGGTCCTGCTGCATCCGGGAAAGGTACGCTTGCCCGTCAACTAGCAGAACACCTGGGCTTTCATCATCTGGATACTGGATTGACCTACCGGGCTGTGGCCTATGCTTTGCTGCAGCAAAATGTGGAATTGGACGATGAAGCGCGCGCTCTTGAAGTGGTCAGTCAACTGGACTTTTCAAATCTTGATAGGGAAACTTTGTCCGCCCACGATGTGGGAGAGGCTGCCTCCAAGATTGCGGTGATGGGTGAGCTTCGTGAGGCGCTGGTTGCATTGCAACGGGAGTTCTCTGAAAAGTCTCCGGGTGCCGTTTTGGACGGGCGGGATATCGGAACAATTGTTTGTCCTGATGCGCCTGTAAAACTCTATGTCACGGCATCTGCCGAAGTAAGAGCAAGGCGTCGAAGCACAGAAACCACTGAAAAGGGTGGCGATGGTGAGTACGAACAGATTTTGGAAGACATTATCAGGCGTGATCAACGTGATATGAGCCGCAGTGACAGTCCTTTGAAACCAGCTGAAGATGCCCACTTGATTGATACGTCAGAAATGAGTATAGAGACTGCATTCCAGACAGCTCTTGCTCTTGTGAAGCAAAGTTTGCCTGGTTAAGCGATCCAATCCATTTCCTTCGCGCTACAAAACTGGCAACAGCACGTTGCCCACGGAAACCGATTGGATATTGATGAAACACTAACCCGTAGCGCTTTCGGGACTGGAATTAGAAATATCCCTCCCGATCAGGAGTATCCATGACAGCAAGTGCAATGATGGAAGAGTTTGAAGCTCTTCTGGAACAGTCGTTTGAAACACGTGACGTTATTGAAGGCGCCGTGGTCAAAGGCACAATCACAGGTTTTGAGAAAGATCTCGCTGTGATCGATGTGGGCCTCAAAGTTGAGGGCCGCGTAGCAATGAAAGAATTCGGAGCAGCTGGCCGTGACGGCAGCATGAAAATCGGCGATGAAGTCGAGGTTTATGTGGATCGTGTTGAAAACGCGATGGGTGAAGCTGTTCTTTCCCGTGAGAAAGCCCGCCGTGAAGAGAGCTGGGTTCGTCTTGAGAAGCAATTTGATGCAGGCGAGCGCGTTGAAGGCGTTATCTACAATCAGGTTAAAGGTGGCTTCACAGTTGATCTCGATGGTGCAATGGCATTCCTGCCGCGCTCACAAGTGGACATCCGTCCTATCCGTGACGTGACACCACTGATGAACAACCCGCAGCCATTCCAGATTCTGAAAATGGATCGCCGTCGTGGTAACATTGTCGTTTCACGCCGTTCTATCCTTGAGGAAAGCCGTGCAGAACAGCGTTCTGAGATCGTTCAGAACCTTGACGAAGGTCAGGTAGTAGAAGGCGTCGTTAAAAACGTAACAGATTACGGTGCATTCGTAGATCTGGGCGGTATTGACGGTCTTCTTCACGTGACAGACATGGCATGGCGCCGTGTGAACCATCCAAGTGAGATCCTGAACATCGGCCAAACTGTCAAAGTACAGATTATCCGCGTAAATCAGGACACACATCGTATCTCACTGGGTATGAAGCAGCTTGAAAGCGATCCTTGGGAAGCTATTGAAGCTAAATACCCAATTGAGGCAAAAATCACCGGTCGTATCACAAACATCACTGATTATGGTGCGTTTGTTGAGATCGAGCCTGGTATCGAAGGCCTGATCCACGTTTCAGAAATGTCCTGGACCAAGAAAAACGTTCATCCGGGCAAGATCGTTTCCACTTCGCAAGAGGTTGAAGTTATCGTTCTTGAGGTGGATCCATCCAAACGCCGTATTTCACTGGGTCTTAAACAAACTCTCGACAATCCATGGAATGCTTTTGCAGAGCAATTCCCTGTGGGTGCTGAAGTTGAGGGTGAAGTCAAGAACAAGACTGAATTTGGTCTGTTCATAGGCCTGGACGGTGATGTGGACGGCATGGTTCACCTTTCTGATCTTGACTGGAACAAGTCTGGTGAAGAAGCGATCGAAGATTACAACAAAGGTGACATGGTGAAAGCGGTTGTTCTTGATGTTGATATCGAGAAAGAGCGTATTTCCCTTGGCGTTAAACAACTTGGTGGCGATCCTGTTGGTGAAGCTGCTGACTCTGGTGCGATCCGCAAAAACGGTATCGTTACCTGTGAGGTCCTCGAAGTTAAAGACGGTGGTCTGGAAGTTTCAATTGCTGATACTGAACTTACCACATTCATCAAACGCTCTGACCTTTCCCGTGACCGCGATGAGCAACGCCCTGAGCGTTTCTCTGTTGGTCAGAAAGTGGATGCACGCGTAACCCAGTTCGACAAGAAGAACAGAAAAGTTTCTGTTTCGATTAAAGCGCTGGAAATCGCTGAAGAGAAAGAAGCCGTTGCACAATACGGTTCAACAGACTCAGGTGCATCACTCGGTGATATTCTTGGAGCTGCTTTGAAAGAGCAAGGCGACGAATAATCGTCTGACATATGAATGATAGAAAGCCCGTTTCTTCTGAAACGGGCTTTTTTTTGGTTACCAATAAATG
>CAWUJF010000433.1:0-3604 GCA_963922405.1 uncultured Hyphomicrobiales bacterium
TCTTCACGTCAGAAGTTCTGGCTGATCTCATCGCTTTCACTTATGCCTGCAATGATCGCAGATGACGTATTTGCCTGGGTGGATATTCTACTGCTTGGCCTGCTAGCAACACCGGAACAAGCGTCAGTTTATTTTGCAGCACAACGCTCTCTTTCGCTCGCTGCTTTCGTGCAATATGCGTTCATGCTTGTGATTGCCCGCAATTTCTCGCTATCGCTGGCATCTGCCAATCATGCTGAACTACAGCAGTGGATATCCAAATCCACACGCTGGACCTTCTGGCTGACGATTCCTTCGGTTCTGCTCACGCTTGTGGTTGGGTATCCGCTGCTCGGACTGTTTGGCCCGGACTTTCTGGAGGCTTATCCAGCCATGATCATTCTTGGCTTCGGCTACATCGTACGCGCTTCTACGGGGCAGTCTACGGAATTGCTGATCATACTGGGCAAGCATCGCATCAACTTCCTGATTTCTTCGATCTGCATTCTCTTCTGCTTCCTTGCCATGATGGTTTTGATCCCATCCTACGGCGTTACAGGAGCTGCCATGGCGATGGTGGTTGTGTTTGCGCTTAGAGCCATAACCTACGCATTGGTTATATATTTTGAGACAGGTTACTGGGTGTTTGTTTTCAAGCCTGCGCTTCTCGAGGAAGACAAAGCGGTGGATGGGCCTGATCCCATTCCACAAAACAATCAGACCGCTGTCTGACGCCATTTCCTGCAAATTATCTGGGGTATGCTACTCAGCGAAGTGGCAGGCCACCTGATGGCCCGTTTCCTGCGTGACAAGGTCCGGTTCTTTTTCGTGACAAAGCGGTTGCACAAGCGGACATCGACCAGCAAAGCGACATCCTTTTGGCAAGTTGACCGGGTCCGGTGGATCACCTTCGATCATGATCCGTTTCCGATCTTCCTTGTTTCGCTTGTTCACCGAAGGAACAGCAGAAAGAAGCGCCTTTGTGTAGGGGTGTTTGGGGTTGTTGAACAGGCTTAATCTCTCAGCATACTCAACGATCTTGCCCATATACATGACTGCAATCGCATCGCACATATGCTGCACAACCCCCAGATCATGGGAGATGAAGAGATAGGTGAGGCCCCGCTCCTTTTGCAGCCTTTGGAGCAGATTGAGAATTTGCGCCTGAACGGCCACATCAAGTGCGGAAACCGGCTCATCGCAAATGATCAGTTCCGGTTCTGTGGCGAGCGCCCTTGCAATCCCGATTCTCTGACGCTGTCCACCTGAAAACTGATGAGGAAAGAGATCCTGTTGTTCCTTACGCAATCCCACCGCTTCAAACAGACGATCCAGGATCTGCTGTTTTTCTTCATTGCTTTTCTCAGTCAGGCTATCAAGCGGCTCACGAACTAGATTTTTTGCCCTTAATCGAGGGTTCAAGCTTGAATAGGGATCCTGGAAAATGAACTGAACCTGGCTGCGGGCCTTCCTTAAGTCTTCACCCTTCAAAGCCAGGAAGTCCTCGCCCGCAAGTTTTACGCTGCCTTTGTTAGCCGCCACAAGGCGTCCCACTGCAAGCGCTGCCGTGGTTTTGCCGGAACCACTTTCACCCACAATTGCGAGGGTCTGAGCCCGCTTCACCCGAAAGGAGATATCATCAACCGCCCGCAAATAGGATTTTGGTCCGAAAAGTCCTTTTCGCTTTACAGCAAAACTCACATTGAGGTTCTGCACATCAAGCAGGATATCGTTTGTCTCATTCTCAGCCATCAGATCGGCTCCGATAGCCAGCAGGCAGTTTCATGACCATCGGACCTGACGGTTTGCTCCGGTCTGCGCTTGCGGCATTTATGTTCGGCAATTTCGCAGCGCGGCGCGAACAGACATGCATTCTGGCCAAAATCTCTAAGGCTTGGGACAATCCCCGGGATCTCGGTCAACGGGGGTCGATCATCAGTTACGTTTTCCAGTAGATGCGGAACACAGGAAATGAGCCCCTTGGTGTATGGATGCAATGGGTAGTCGATAACCCGGTCTACCGGTCCCCCTTCCACCTTTCGGCCCGCATACATGACCACCATACGCTCGGCCATTTCCACCACGGCTCCCATATCATGGGTGATAAGGATGATTGCCGTTCCGGTTTCGCGTCCCATATCGCGCATCAGATCAAAGATCTGGGCCTGAACGGTCACATCCAGCGCCGTGGTCGGTTCATCCGCGATCAGGATTTTGGGCTGGCAGGCAAGTGCGATTGCGATCATCACTCGCTGGCGCTGACCGCCTGACATCTGATGGGGATAGTCATTGGCCCGGCTGGCGGCATTTGGAATTCTCACTGCATCCAACAACTCCGCTGCGCGTTTCTTTGCTTCCTGATCGCCAATACCCTGGTGGCGGCGAAGCACCTCGGCAATCTGCTCACCCACTGTGAATACAGGATTAAGCGAAGTCATGGGCTCCTGGAAAATCATGGAAATCTCGTTGCCACGAATTTCGCGCATGCGCTCATCACTGGCTCTCGTCAGGGCTTCCCCGTTAAAATCGATGCTGCCACCTGTCACGCGGCCAATGCCTTCCGGCAAGAGCCCCATAATCGCCAGCGCTGTCATGGATTTGCCGCAACCGGACTCACCCACGAAACTGACGATTTCCCCACTGTTGAGAGAGAAAGAAAGATCATCGATCACCGGAGCACTGCCATCGCGCGTGGTGAGCTCAACCCGTAAATTCTTTATCTCAAGCAAAGGTGACATCAACGTTTCCTCAGCTTTGGATTGAGAGCATCGTTAAGGCCATCACCCACCAGGGAAATTGCCAAAACGGTTATGAAAATTGCCAGTCCCGGAATGGTCACGATGTAGCTTGCGTCGAGAATATATTGCCTGTTGGAACCGATGATCTGACCCCAGCTCACCACGTTTGGATCTGTGAGACCCAGGAAGCTCAGACCTGCCTCGAAAAGGATTGCCGAACCAACCATCAATGCCGCTTGAACAATAATCGGTGGCAGTGCATTGGGCAGGATCACACTTGCAATCAGTTTCCAGTTGGAAACGCCAGAAGCGCGGGCTGCCGTCACATATTCCAACTCCCGGATGCGCAGGAATTCTGTCCGGGTGATCCTTGCAACGGGAGGCCAGCTTACGACGCCGATTGCAAAGGTAATGATGGGCAGTGAAGCGCCAAACAGAGCCACAATCACCATGGAAAAGAGTAATGTGGGCAAGACCTGGAAGAATTCTGTAATGCGCATCAGAACTTCCTCTACCCAGCCTTTGAAAAAGCCAGCCAATGCGCCAACGGAAATGCCAATCACCACGGTCAGAAATGCTGCAGCGAGGCCTATGACGATGGAAACTCGCGCGCCATAGAGGATCATAAGCAGGAGGTCTCTCCCCAGATAGTCCGTTCCGAGCAGATACCCTTCCTCACCCGGCGGAGAGAACGGTGCCCAGACCATGTCAAATGGATCACCCTGATAGACCATCGGTCCGAATACGCCTGACAGAATAACGATCAACAGGACCACAAGGCCAAACATGGCCGCGTGATTTCCCCGGAACATCGCCCAGGCTTCAGCAACCGGATGACTTGGCTGATAAAGCTCTTCTGTCTTTTTGAGAATGTCATCTGCCATGGC
>CAWUJF010000434.1:0-3601 GCA_963922405.1 uncultured Hyphomicrobiales bacterium
CGCCACGATAGCTTTCCAACAACTCTGTAACCAGCAATCTTAGTGCTTCGACAGGTGGTTTTCCTTCCACATCAACTGATTCAACTACAACCAGTAAGTTACTCAAATGACTGTTTAAAATGTCAAAGAGTAGCGCTTCCTTGCTGTCATAATAATGATAGATCAGGGCCTTCGACACACCGCACTCGGAAGCAAGCTGACTCATGGATGCCCGGTCATAGCCCGCCTGGGCAAAGAACCGGGAGGCAGTGCCTAAAATGGCACCGCGTTTCTCGTCATGATCTTTTGCAATGGTACGGGCCAAAGTCTTACCTATTTGTTCCGGTTATCAATGATACGCACTGCTTTACCTTGCGACCTTGGGACGGAATTTTCCGCACCTGCCCTCACCTCAGCTGAAACGCCAATATTGGTTTTGACCAGGGTTGCAAGGCGCTTGGCAGCATCATCATTGCCATCTGCAGTGAGTGTTTCACAATGGATGATCATGTGATCCATACGGTCCCGTTTAGTAAGCTCGATCTGGAAATGGGCTGCCAGTTCTTCCACCTTCATGAGCTCTTCCTCGATCTGGGTCGGGAAGACGTTTACACCGCGCAGGATCATCATATCGTCGCTGCGTCCGGTGACCTTTTCCATGCGGCGCATGGATCGGGCGGTGCCGGGCAATAATCTTGTGAGGTCACGTGTGCGGTAGCGGATGATCGGGAATGCTTCCTTGGAAAGCGATGTGAATACCAGTTCACCGAGCTCTCCATCTTCGAGCACTTCACCCGTATCGGGATCAATGATCTCGGGATAGAAATGATCTTCCCAAATAACGGGTCCGTCCTTGGTTTCCACACATTCACTTGCCACACCCGGGCCGATCACTTCGGAAAGACCGTAAATGTCGACGGCATGCATGTCGAAGGATTGTTCCACCTCTTCACGCATGGCGTTGGTCCAGGGTTCAGCGCCAAAAATGCCCACTTTGACGGAACTCTCTCTAGGATCACGGCCCTGACGGCGATATTCGTCGAGAATGGAAAGCATGTAGGATGGGGTAACGGTGATACCGGTTGCCTGGAAATCTTCCATCAATCGCACTTGTCTTTCAGTCATACCGCCGGAAATCGGCACAACGGCAAGCCCCATTTTCTCCGCGCCACCATGAACACCAAGTCCACCGGTGAAAAGCCCATAACCGTAGGCGTTGTGGAGCAGATCACCTTTGCGCAAACCTGCTGCCCGCAAACTACGGGCTATCACATCTGCCCACATGTCCACATCGTTAGCGGTGTAACCCACGACGGTGGGCTGACCTGTGGTGCCGGAAGAAGCGTGAATGCGTACCACTTCCTCGCGGGGAACAGCAAACATGCCAAATGGGTAATTGTCCCGAAGATCGGTTTTCACAGTGAACGGAAATTTCGATAAATCCTCAAGCGATGTGAGATCATCAGGATGAACGCCAGCTTCATCAAACGATTTCTTGTAGTGGGGCACGTTCTCGTAAGCATGAGACAGTGACCATTTCAGCCGCTGAAGCTGAAGGGCAGATAATTCATCGCGAGAGGCTGTTTCAATCGGTTCAAGATCACCGGGTTTTGGGGAAAGATCTTCCATCTTCTTCTCCGTAAAATTCTAAGCGGCTTCAAGCATCATGGCGATGCCCTGGCCAACGCCGATACACATGGTGCAAACGGCCCGTTTAAGATCACGATTTTGCAGTTCGATAGCGGCCGTGAGAGCCAGTCTTGCACCAGACATGCCGAGCGGGTGACCAAGCGCAATGGCGCCACCATTCGGGTTCACAAAATCTGCATCATCGGCAACGCCCAACTGGCGTAGAACTGCCAAACCCTGACTCGCAAAGGCCTCGTTGAGCTCGATAATGTCCACATCGGAAATCTTGTAACCTGTTTTCTCAAGCAGTTTGGATGTGGCTGGGGCCGGGCCAATGCCCATGATGCGAGGGGTGACGCCAACCACTGTGGTTGCTACCACTTTTGCCTTTGGTTTCAGATTATATTTTTCCACCGCAGCTTCCGAAGCGATGATGATCGCGGCTGCCCCATCGTTGGTGCCGGAAGCATTGCCCGCAGTCACTGTCCCACCATCGCGGAAGGGTGTGGGCAGGCCAGCCATTTTTTCCAATGTGGTTTCGCGAGGATGCTCGTCCGTATCAAAGACGATTGGATCCTTCTTGCGTTGCGGGATGCTCACTGATGTAATTTCCTGCGCCAATCTGCCGGAACTGATTGCAGCAGCTGCTTTCTGCTGGCTTCGTAACGCGAAAGCATCTTGATCATCTCGGGAAATCTGGAAATCCTCAGCCACGTTTTCCGCTGTTTCCGGCATGGAGTCGATGCCGTATTCCGCCTTGAGCTTCTTGTTCACAAAGCGCCAGCCAATGGTTGTGTCATAAATTTCCGCCTTACGGCTAAAGGCAGCATCAGGCTTCGGCATCACAAAGGGTGCGCGGCTCATGCTTTCCACGCCGCCTGCGATTACCACATCGGATTCGCCTGACTTGATTGCGCGTGCAGCCATGCCCACCGCATCAAGGCCTGATCCGCAAAGCCGGTTCAGGGTCACACCTCCGATTGTGTCTGGAAGGCCCGCCAAAAGCGTCGCCATACGAGCCACATTTCGGTTGTCCTCACCTGCCTGATTGGCGCAGCCCATAATCACATCATCGATCTGTTCCGTATCGAGGCCGGGAGCGCTTTCAACGGTCGCACGCATGGCATGAGCCAGCATATCGTCCGGGCGCATGGATGACATGGTGCCCCCATAGCGGCCAATCGGGGTTCTTAATCCTTCGCAAATATAGGCTTCTGTCACGCTTCATTCTCCTCAAAATGCTGGCCTTTGATGGTTCGTGAGTGCCCTCTGAAATGGGCGATCACTTCGCTGTTCTGGTTTGTTACAGTTATGTCGTAGATGCCGGAGCGCCCTGTCCGATTGATTTCCACCGCTTCGGCTTTGAGCTCATCACCCAATTTGCCGGGGGACACAAAGCTGACGGAACAGGTCTGGGCAACTGTATTCTGATTGTAAGTATTGCAAGCAAAGGCAAATGTGCTGTCAGCCAATGTGAAAATATATCCACCGTGGCAGATTTTATGACCGTTCAAATGTTTGCTTTCCACTTTCAAGGTCATCACTGCCCTGCCAGGTGCTACCGATTGCAGTTCCATACCAAGCCATTTGCTGGCTTCGTCACCTGCCCACATCAATTCGGCACATTTATCGGCCCGGTCCTGCGCGTTCATTCAGTTGATCACTTTCCGCTAAACTTGGGTGCGCGCTTTTCAAGAAATGCGGTTACCCCTTCTTTATAGTCGTCAGAACGTCCGCAGGCCCTTTGGGCTTCAGCTTCCAGTTTCACGTGGTCTTCAAAAGTGTTCTGAACAGCAGAATTCATCAACGCCTTGGTGCTAGACAGGCCCATGGTAGCGCCTTCAGCAAAGGAAGATGCCATCTGACGGGCCGCATCCATCAGTTCTTCATCGGGATAGACTTTCCAGACCAATCCCCATTCCTGTGCTGTCTCAGCGGTGATGGGCTCAGCGGTTAAGGCCCAGGCCTTGGCACGCAAGGGACCGAGCATATT
>CAWUJF010000435.1:0-3598 GCA_963922405.1 uncultured Hyphomicrobiales bacterium
CGCCATGGTGCACCACCAGCTTGGCCAACTGTCTTTTCAAACCTGTCAAACGCTAACAAAGGAGACACAAATGAACATCACAAACTTCATACAATTTGGAGAAAAAGACTTTGATACATCAAACGGCGAAGGTCGTGTTTCAACCCTTCATACCGATGTGGATTTGATCGCCAGGCCCTTTAGTTCCTCAAATGATAAGGCCCCAACACATCAACTATATGGTAAATCACCTGCCGGATACGAAATTGAAATCGGTGGAATCTGGAAAAAGAAAAACCTTCAAGGTGGAGATTATTACACGCTCTCCATTCCATCCATGAACTTCAATGCAAATCTTGGCAGATATCCAAATCAGGAAGATGAAAACCTTCAAGCCATTATCGAATGGGCTCCACAAAACCTTTAACAGTCTATTTGATCCAGTGTGGGAGGTTGATCCTCTCACACTTTTTTCAATTACCAACCATCATTAAATGTCTAACGGGAATCGTGAAATGAGTAATTTTATGGCGACAGGGAAGGCTGTCATCTCAACGCTATCTATAACTTTGACTTCAATATTCGTATTCCAAACAGATGGTGTTGCTCAAAGCTATGATATTGACTGTAAGGTCATCCTCTGTCTTGCAGGTGGCTTTCCTTCAGGATGTGCCGATGCCAGATCATACATGTTTAATCGGATTAATTCGAAACCACCCAAACCACCCTTTGGATTTTGCTCCATGTCAAATGGAACCAACTACAGCAATTACACGATGCAAACGAGCTATATCCATGATTATGATTGCCCCAAGCACAAGAAGATGAAGAGAAATCTAAACGGTGGTGTCATCTGTTACGATAGCACAGTTGCGCTCACCAATCGTAACGGTGACAAAAAGATATATTATGTGGGCCAGGTACCCGCGCAACGGCTCAATTATCAAATTCAAATCACGCTAGAACCCGGTTCTAAATGGGAATACAAATCTGACGTGTTTAGAATCTTCACACCAACCGGATATGTGACAACCAAGAAATCAAATTGATGGCAATGCGCGTTAAGTCAGCCTTGTACGGACTTTCGCTGTCTATCATGTTCTTTGTGAACCAATCCAATGGGCAGGAGATTTGTGCTGCGCCTATGGAACCCTTTGATATTGAGATTAATAAAAAGCAGGAACCAGATCTCTATGAGTTTGTTCGTTCGCAATACCAACGATACCTTGAAGAAATGGAAACCTATCTTCGGTGCCTGGAACAGGAACGAAAGTTTGGCTTGGAACGTCTGACGAAAATCAACAAGCAGTCCCAAGACAAATTTGGGGATGATGCTGTGTTCAGATATCTGGTGGAATGAATACCAAATTACCAAGCATAGATCTGACTGTATTTATTCATTTAGTAACCGCTGCTTTTCCAGAAATAGATTCTGCGGTAAAGTATTGAGAAAAGTATTTTGAAGGAAAAAATCATAATCATTAAAAAATAAATAAAATCAAAGAGGAGTAGGCATATGGTTAAGCGCCCTATTAAAAAAAGAAAACAAAGTAGTTCCTCCAAAAAAATTTCAACCGATCCCTCCAAAACACTTGATGCGGCACCAAGGCTCGGCAAACGCATCCTTAATGTCCAGCCTGATGTTACTGATCTGCGTGATCGCGTTTATGAACCCGCGCTTCTGGATCTCGCATTAAAGATGGATCCACCCAAATCAGATTTAAGCCCGATTAGAGACCAAGGTCAGGAAGGTGCCTGCACTGGATTTGCGTTAGCGAGCGCCATAACTCTGATGAATAGAATTCGTCACGCTCGGATAGATCCTAGCATTGAAGTTCCCATGTCCAGCCCTCGCATGCTTTATGAGATGGCCAAAATTAATGATGAGTGGCCGGGTGAGGACTACGAAGGGTCGAGCATAAGAGGAGCTCTCAAAGGTTTCTACAATAATGGTTCGTGTAGCGAAGAAGTTGCTCCATATAAACCAGGACAGAAAAATTGGTTCCTGAAAGTGGAGCATGCAAAGGATGCAAGAAAAGTTGGTCTTGGAGCCTACTATCGCCTGCGACCAGAGATAATCGACTATCATGCTGCACTAAATGAAGCAGGCGTCATCTATGTTTCAGCGAGAGTTCACAGGGGTTGGCAGAACCCATCCAAGGGTGACATCAAGCCCTCCCACCTAACTGAAGGTGGTCATGCGTTCATCATTGTTGGCTATGATCAACAAGGTTTTCTGATTCAAAACTCTTGGGGCCCAGACTGGGGTAATTTCAATGACCATCCCGGGATCGCCAGATGGCGATATGAAGACTGGGCTGCAACAGTTATGGATGCTTGGGTTCTGCGCCTCTCTGTCCCCACGCCTGATGCGTTTGATTTGACAGTGACAGAACCCACACCGGAAACTGAAAGTCTCTTCGGTGTTGAGAATGTTCGTGCACCGCGACAGGAAGATATCATCGGTCACGTTATTCATCTTGATGATGGCAAGCTTGTGGAAACTGGGAAATATCCAACACCTGCCACAACAATCAAGGAAACAGCAGATTTTCTGGCGGATGAAACAGCTACTGCCGATCGTGGCTATGAGCATCTTATGTTTTATGCCCATGGTGGATTAAATAATTCTGCCGCATCGGCAAACCGAATACGAAAAATGAAAGAGGTTTTTAAACGCAACGGCATTTATCCAATTCACTTTATGTGGGAGACCGGATTTTTTGAATCCCTCACCGATGTCATTTTTAACTCACGTGATCGTGCTGAGGCCAGGGTTGGTGGTATCTCAGATTTCTTCGACCGAGTCTTGGAATCTATCGCCCGTGGACCTGGTAAAGCCATTTGGAGAGATATGAAATGGGATGCAGACCAAAGCTTCAAGTCTAACGGTGGTGGGCGCAAAGCCCTAAAGTTGTTGCTGGATGGAAACGCCAGTCGTACGAAACCGCTAAAGATACATCTTGTTGGACACAGTGCGGGATCGATTTTACTTGCTCATCTCCTTGATGCCATGGATGCCATGAACCCGCTTGATACTCCTGTGCAATCGTGTTCACTCATGGCACCAGCTTGTACAGTAGATTTGTTCAAGAAGAGCTATCTTCCTCGTATCAGGAAACCAGGTGCAGCGTCTGGTATCAAAGAGTTATTGCAATACAATCTTATTGATCAGCGGGAACAAGATGACAGTGTAGGACCTTATCGCAAGTCATTACTGTATTTCGTTTCAAATGCCTTTGAGGATGACAGAAAAATGCCATTACTTGGGATGGAAAAATTTGTCGATGAGGTTCCCAATAAAGCCGGACATACTATCCTTTACGCTGGACGCTCACCTTCCCTCACAGACAGTGACACTCACGGCGGTTTCGATAACGATCGAAAGACCATGAACGATATACTGAAGAATATACTCGGTGAGAAACCGACAGTCGCCAAGGGATTTCAACCTGAGGACATGACCGGATACTGAAAACAGTAGACCCTTGAATTCTGCAATTTGGATGAAAAGACCGTCATGTGACTAACTTCATGACGGCACCGTATTTCGTGGTGTGGTGACGCAACGATGTCTACAGGCCAAAGGTCCAACACTTACTTTGCATTACGGCATTAA
>CAWUJF010000436.1:0-3595 GCA_963922405.1 uncultured Hyphomicrobiales bacterium
TGATTTCAAGGAAGAGTTGCTCCCTTCCAATATAGATCGACTCATGGATCATCTGGAATTGCTAATCGAGCGCCTTCCTGCTTTTGAGAGCGCCGGAATAAAGGTGAGCAACAACGGACCTCTATGTTTCACACCCAATGGTTTACCCATGCTAGGGCCGATCGGCGAAGACGATGGTTTATGGTTAGCCTCAGGCTTTAATGTGGGGATCGGAACTGGTGGCGGTAGTGGTGAGTTTCTGGCGCATTGGATGACTAAGGGTGAACCACCTTTCGACCTTAAAGCTGTTCATGCAGATCGATATGGAAATCATATGACACAGGCAGAAGCATTGTCTGCAATACGATCTGTCTATGCACGCGGGTATCAGCTTCCGGATCACATATGATTTTTCTTGATTATTGATTTATTAAACCCATCTCCTGTTAATCTGCTGTTTTGTCTGGAGAACAAAATTGAAACGACGCACATTCTTGAAGTGGCTGGGTGGCGGTGCAATGGGTTCGATATTAGGTGGAGGAACTTTTATGGCATGGAAACCGTCGAACTTTTATTATTCCGGTCCCAAGTCAGACCACTTTAACGGTGAAATTTTCTTCAATCCCGGTGGTATAGCTCCCAGACGTTTGAGCGACCTTCTCAAATGGCAGTTATCGGAGACAAGAGCAAAATGGCCATCAGATTTTCCAAGTCCCTTCGATGGGACAAAACCGGTTGATCGTGTTGAAGGTAATGATTTGAAAATCACGATGGTTGGGCATGCTACGATGCTGGTCCAGACACAGGGTTTGAATTTCATTACCGATCCGGTGTTTGTCAAACGCGCCAGCCCTGTGCAGTTTGCCGGTCCAAAGCGTGTTAATCCTCCAGGGGTTCGTTTCCAGGATCTTCCGAAAATTGACTACGTTTTGTTGTCTCACAATCATTATGATCATCTCGATCTACAAACGCTTTCGCAGCTTGTGAACAATCACGAAGCAACAATTATCTGCCCGCTGGGCAATGATTCAATCGTTAGAAAGAGCGCGCCCGATGCCAAATTCATCTGTGGCGACTGGGGTGATGCTTTTGATCTTGCCAACAGTGTGAAAGTACATTTCGAACCTTGTCATCACTGGTCTGCGCGAGGTGTAAAAGACCGGCGTATGGCATTGTGGGCGGCTTTCGTGCTGGAAACACAAGGCGGCAAAATTTACCACATCGGGGATACGGGATTTCATGAAGGCGTGAATTACAAGGCGCTTTACGAAAAGCATGGTTCTCTGCGTGCTGCTATTTTACCGATTGGGGCTTATGAACCTCGCTGGTTCATGAAAGGGCAGCACCAGAACCCAGATGAAGCAGTTCAGGGTCATATCATGTGTGGAGCGCAGGTGTCTATCGGCCATCATTGGGGCACGTTCCAATTGACAAATGAAGCTATAGAAGCACCACTAGAGGCTCTGGTTCAGGCACGAAAAGATCATGGCCTTAAAGAAGAAGACTTTGTGGCACTTAGGCCAGGGCAGGTCTGGGAAGCTTAACCGGAAAATCAAAATCAGCTCATGAGTCTTTGCTTTTTGCATTGATTAGACTTATGTGATCGTCATGAGCAGTATGGAAACACCCTTTTTGAAAATGAACGGGCTCGGTAACAAGATTATCGTGGCGGATATTCGTGCGTCCAAAACGAAAATTACCGAGAAAGCTGCAATTGCGCTCGACCAGCAATCAGACACAAAGTTTGACCAGATCATGGAGATTGACGAGAGTCCTGATCCAGATGTGGATGCGCGTATCAGAATACTTAATAGCGACGGTTCACGGGCCGAGGCCTGCGGTAATGGAACCAGATGTGTGGTTGCCTGGATGCATCGCGAAACAGAACAACAGGATTATCTGTTTCATACAGATGGCGGGTTATTAAACGCGGCCTATGTGGACGATACGCAAATCACTGTGGATATGGGCGCCCCCCGATTTGAATGGGATCAAATTCCTCTGGAGGAAGAATTTGCCGACACCACAGGTATCGAATTACAAGTGGGACCTATCGATGAGCCGGTTTTGCATACACCAAGCGTTGCTAATATCGGGAATCCTCATTGTGTATTCTGGGCACCCAAGGATGTGTGGGAGTATGAGCTGGATCGATTTGGCCCGATGCTTGAAAATCATCCAATCTTTCCCGAGCGAGCTAACATAACCATTGCCAACGTGAAATCGCGCGATCATCTGGTAATCCGAACGTGGGAAAGGGGTGCAGGGATTACACAAGCCTGTGGCTCTGCAGCCTGTGCGGCCGCTGTTTGTGCCATGCGAAAAGATCTGACGGACCGATCCGTTACGGTGACACTTCCTGGTGGAGATATGAAGATCGATTGGAATGCTAAGGGCCGTATTTTGATGACCGGTCCAGCCGAGTTCGAATTTACAGGAAAACTTGACCCTTTGACCGGTGAGTTTACGCGCGAGGCTGGGTAAGAATGTCCCAGTCTGAGATCATTGACGAAGCCCACCAAGGTGAGGCGGTAACCTTAAACACACCTGAAGATGAACAGGTCAAAGTGCTGACGTTTGGGTGTCGCCTGAACGCTTTCGAGTCAGAAGTGATGCTACGCAAAGCTAAGGAAGCGGGGCTTGATGAACTGCCCGACGGAGCCGTCCTCGTGAATACCTGCGCAGTGACCGGGGAAGCCGTTCGACAAGCAAAACAGGCAATACGTCGTGTAAGACGTGAAAACCCTGATGCCCGGATCATCGTTTCAGGATGTGCTGCGCAAACCGATGCGGAAAGTTTCGGAACTATGGATGAAGTTGATCTGGTGATTGGCAATGAAGACAAGCTTCACAGCCAGTCCTACCGGGCTTTACCGGATTTTGGCGTCAACCAGATGGAGAAGGTCCGGGTTAATGACATCATGGAGGTCAAGGAAACGGCGCCTCACATGATCGATTCACTCGGCGGTCATTCCCGTGCATTTGTACAAGTTCAAAATGGCTGTGATCATCGCTGCACCTTTTGCATTATACCCTATGGTCGGGGCAATTCTCGCTCAGCGCCAATGGGTTCTGTGGTCGATCAGGTCAAAAAACTTGTCGACAATGGTTACCATGAGGTGGTTCTTACCGGAGTTGATACGACTTCCTATGGTGCGGACCTTCCCGGTTCACCGACACTTGGTTCACTGGTGGTCAAAATCCTCAAACAAGTACCTGACCTTCCTCGATTACGACTGTCATCAATCGACTCAATTGAAGTTGATGAACCTTTGATGGAAGTAATCGCGAGTGAAGAGAGGTTCATGCCACATCTTCATCTGTCACTTCAGCATGGTGATGACATGATACTGAAACGTATGAAACGCCGGCATTTGCGCGATCATTCCATTGAGTTTTGCCAAACCATTAAAAGCATAAGACCAGATATGGCGTTTGGAGCGGATATGATTGCCGGATTTCCTACGGAAACTGACGCTATGTTCGCAAACTCCCTTTCGATCGTTGATGAATGTGGGTTGGATTTTTTGCACGTGTTTCCGTTTTCACCACGGCCCGGAACGCCCGCTGCAAACATGCCACAGCTTGAACGGGGTTTGGTGAAACAAAGGGCTGC
>CAWUJF010000437.1:0-3588 GCA_963922405.1 uncultured Hyphomicrobiales bacterium
TTTTGCAAGCCCACAACCGGATTGCTCAGTATTGGTGCTTTCAGAATAGACGGAAAAGACGGCGACAAATTGCTGGTCAACGGATCGCATCCTTATTCAGCCGACGAGGTGGTGAACTACATTTCAAAACTCTCACCCAAGGGGTATTTGTTTCAGTCAGTCCTTAAACCACATCCGGAATTTCAGCCACTCACCGGTGATGCGATCGCATCGGCAAGATTTGTCATCTTGAATTTTGAGGGTCACGCCGAGATACATTCCTGCATTCTGAAACTACCGGCAAAAGGGGAGGTTGCGGATAATTTCTGGCGCCCCGGTTCTGTGCTCTGCAATGTGGATCCCCGGTCAGGAGAGATCATCCGATGCATCTGCAAGAACGAAGAAGGCATCGTTGCCATATCGGAGCATCCGGTTACATCATTCAGAATGATGGGATACCAGTTGCCCGATTTTTCAGACGCAACTGAAACTGTGATGCGCGCCGCAAGATTTCTCGCCGGAATAAAAGTGCAATCCTGGGATGTTGCCTTTTCTGATCAGGGGCCAATTTTATTGGAAGTGAATTTTGGCGGAGACTTGAACTTGTCTCAGTTGGCATCCGGGCAGGGTATTATGGACAGTTCCTTTTGCAAGATACTTCGTCAAAGTGGCTTTGATGGCCAATTGCCAAATGGATAAGGATCATCCATAACCCAGAAAATTTGTCATTTCGGGATTGTCAACGGCATTTCACACAGATAGTTGATTAAGTGTGCAATATGTCACTTTTCAATCTTGAAACGGTGTGCATTAATTTTGAGGACACATGGGAGAAGTGTCCGGACATTGATTTGAAATCTGTCCGGAAACGGGAAGTGGAGTATTATTCGTTATGGGGCCGGCTGATTATTTGCTGGAAGTGAAGGACCTTAGAGTTTCCTTTGATATTCAGGGAGGCAAAGTAGAGGCGGTCAAAGGGGTAAACTTCACTGTAAGAGCAGGGCAGGTTGTAGCCCTTGTGGGGGAGTCTGGCTCAGGCAAATCGGTAATTTCCCAAAGCATTCTCAGAATCTTGCCACGAAACGCAAACATTGAAAGCGGGTCCATTCTTTTAAATGATCCTGCAACCGATGATCCTCCTGTTGATATCGCAAAACTACATGCGAAAGACCCTTACCTCTATGAAGTCCGCGGCGGCCGGATTTCCATGGTTTTTCAGGAGCCTATGACGGCTCTTTCTCCCATCCACACGATTGGTAATCAGGTGGAAGAAGCATTGACGCTCCACCACAAAAAGACTCCGCAGGAAGCAAAACGGGACACGGTGGAAATTTTGCGTCTGGTCGGTTTTCCAGATCCTGAACGTGGCTATGAAATGTTTTCATTCGAACTGTCGGGTGGGTTGCGCCAGCGCGCCGTCATCGCGATGGCTTTGATCTGCAATCCTGCAATGGTCATTGCAGACGAACCAACCACCGCTCTCGATGTTACAGTGCAGGCACAGATCCTGGGTCTGATGAAAGATCTGCAGAAGAAATTCAATACGGCCATTTTGCTGATCACTCATGATCTGGGTGTGGTCGCAAATATGGCCGATGAAGTGGTTGTCATCTACCATGGCACCATCATGGAAGCGGGAAGTGTGGATGAGATTTTCAGGCGTCCTCGCCACCCTTATTTGAAAGCGCTGATGAAAGCAGTCCCGCACTTCGACATCAAACCGGGCGAACGTCTCGTTTCTCTTCGCGAGATCGATGGTGCTGAGGAAAACGCGGTAAAAAAACTTGGGCATCGTTTCCGTGCTGAAACCGCTGGTGAGAAATTTGACAAACCGCATGTGCGTGTCCAGAATCTTCGTAAGGAATTCACACTCAGTAAAGGCAGTTGGTTTGCCAGTGATGACTCAAGAAAAGTGGTCGCTGTTGATGATGTGAGTTTCGAAATAAACAAGGGGGAATGTCTGGGTCTGGTCGGAGAAAGTGGTTCAGGCAAAACCACCGTTTCAAAACTCGTAATGCGCGCGCTGGAAGCTACCGCAGGAACTGTTGAGATCAGTGACGGTTCAAAATTCACAAATGTCCTGGACTTGAAGGGCCCGGATCTGATGGACTATCGCCGCAAGGTTCAGATGATTTTCCAGGATCCGTTCAGTTCACTCAACCCTCGCATGACAGTACAAAACATTTTGCGGGAACCGCTCACCATTCATGAACTTGGCAATGCGGAAGAGCAGCGACAGAAAGTCATCGACCTGATGTCTCTGGTCGGGTTGGACCCCAGATTCCTGAACCGTTATCCACATTCATTCTCCGGTGGTCAGCGCCAACGCATAGGCATCGCACGTGCCTTGGCTCTCAATCCGGAGTTTATGATTTGCGATGAACCTGTATCAGCACTTGATGTTTCGGTGCAGGCACAGATACTGAATTTGTTAAATGATTTAAGGACTGAGCTCGGGCTCACAAGCATGTTCATTTCACACAACTTGGCAGTGGTTCACTATGTGGCCGAGCGTATAGCTGTCATGTGTCAGGGAAAGCTGGTTGAAATTGCTTCCCGTGAACAATTGTTTGAAAGCCCGCGTCACCCTTATACTAAATCACTGCTTGCGTCGGTTCCTTATCCAGACCTTGACCGGTTACTGGATTTTGAACAGGTGAAATTTTCTTCATCAACCGGGTCGGAAGCGTGGGGAGGAGCATTTGCTACAACAGAAAATTCTGCACTGACAAAAATAGAGGTGGAGAAAGGTCACTTTGTTCTGGCAAATGAAAATTGTGATATGAAGGAGTTAAGTGCATGAGGACGGGCATGTATTACTTAATGCGGATGACGATAATTATGGCTTTTGGCCTTATTGTCTCAACCGGAGTTGCGACGGCGGAGGAAGTGCCGTTTTTTGAATCAAGCGTTTCTTCTGGAAAGCTACCACCAAAAAAAGACAGGTTGCCTGACAACCCGTTGGTGATTGACTTCGAAAAAGAAGAAAAGGTGTCAGGAAAATATGGCGGTGAGATGCGTCTTTTGATGGGTCGCGCCAAAGACCTTGGTCAGATCACGGTCTATACCTATGCTCGTGTCGTGGGTTACAACACCGAATACAACATCGTCCCCGACATTGCTGAATCTTTTGAAGTTAAAGAAGGCAGGGAATTCACATTCAAATTGCGGGCAGGTCACAAATGGTCTGACGGACAGCCGCTCACCACTGAAGACTTCCGGTATTATTGGGAAGACATGGTCAATGACCCTGAACTTGGTCGTAAAGGCATTCCAATCAAAATGCTGGTGAACGGTAAAGGCCCAAAGTTTGAAGTTCTGGATGAGCTTACTTTCAAATATACCTGGGAAGAGCCAAATCCTGCGTTTCTTCCAGCTTTAGCCGCTCCCTCGCCACTCTACATTTATCGCCCTGCACATTACATGAAGCAGTTTCATGCGCGTTATGCAGACCCGGATAAACTTTCAGAAATGGCAAAGGCGGCAAGCACGAAAGACTGGACTGGTGTGCACACACGCAAACAGAGACAAAGACGCCCGGAAAACCCGGAATTGCCAACTCTGCAAGCCTGGAGAAATACGACTGCCCCACCAAGTACGCGCTTTGTA
>CAWUJF010000438.1:0-3585 GCA_963922405.1 uncultured Hyphomicrobiales bacterium
TCAATATTGTCTGCTCCTCCTGCAATTGTGAGAATCCGGTCCGTCATAACTTCCCCGAGAATGGGACCGAATGCCTGAATCTCAGGTTTCAGATCCTCCACAAACCGTCCCGCCCACGAATTGTGAATAACTGCTGCAACGGCAAACAGGCGCCAGGGTTCGGGTGATTTTTTAAAACCCTCGCTCAGTACTTCCTCTTCAAAATGCACAAATTTCCGGATGTCAGGTTCCATTGAATTCTCCTTCATTTGCATTTTCTTCGCTATGGAGAAATTGACAAACAAGAAATTCGAAGGCTTAGGTATTACTAAAACTAATGGGTAAGTTTTATCATGTCTCGTTCCATACCTCCCTTGGGTTGGTTTCGCTCTTTTGAAAGTGCCGCAAGACATTTGAGTTTTACCGCGGCAGCCAGTGAATTGGGCCTCACCCAATCAGCCATCAGCCAACAGGTCAGGTCCCTTGAACTGAGGCTGGGTGTGCGTTTATTCTTTCGCCGTGCGCGTGGGTTATCACTCACCGACGATGGCAGGCGCCTTCTTCCGGAAGTGACGTCAGCAATAGCCACACTCACAGGTGCCACCCGTTCGTTTGAACTGGACCGGTCTGAAACCGTTTTGAATGTGGCCACATCCGTGAGTTTCAGCCAGTGGTTTCTGGCACCGGGCCTCGCCCGGTTACATGCAAGAGAACCCGGTTTAAGGGTCCGGATCATCAGCACCGTTTGGCCCGACGAGTTTACCAACCTTGCAGCAGACATTGAGATCCGTTTTGGTTCAGAGGAAAGCGTTGGCAAAGGCGCAGACCGGTTAGGGCCTGATGAACTCATCGCTGTTGGCAAGCCCGAACTGGTAGATACATTCAATGCCCCTCACATCCCGTCATTGATTTCTGTAGTAGGCATTTCTACGGATTGGAATGATTGGCTGGCAGGATCTGATTATGATGATATCCCGTCACCCCATTTTTACGCCGACTCGCACGGTCTTGCAGTTGATATGGCAAAAAATGGCGCAGGGATTGCCCTTACAAGTTCCCTGTTGGCAGGCCCTTGCATCAAGGAAGGAAGCCTTGTCCAACTGGGAACCCACAGCGTCCATGCCAGAGAAGGATACTTTCTTGCAATCAGAGACAGCTCATCATCTTCATCAATCGTTTTTAGGGACTGGTTACTGTCAGAAATCGATGGCTACTGCACCAACCGGAGTTAGGCAGGAACAGACTCACCGGACTGCGGTTCGTCCGGATCCTTGGCGATTTCCACTTCCTTGCCATTGTGTAGGCAATATCTGCCCTTACCGCTATTTTTAGCATTATACATGGCGATATCAGCCAATCGCAGAAGCTCGTCAAAATCGCTCGCATGTCCCGGGAAAATAGCACCGCCAACACTGCCAGAAACCTGTAGAACCACACCATTGTGTAATTTGTAAGCTCCAAACACACGGTGGAACAGACCTTCTGAGAACTCATAAGTGGTTTGGTCACTGTCGATATTACCAAGAAAAACCACAAACTCGTCACCACCCAGTCTTGCCGGTAAAATAGTGAGCGCATTATCCGCACCCTTGGCATGGCGTTTCATCACGTTACCACAATATGTGTGCAGGCGTTTGGAGAAACCTGAAAGCAGATCATCACCACTTCTGTGACCATGAATGTCATTGACCTGCTTGAACCCATCAAGATCAAGGAACAGAACTGCGCCCTGATTACCACTCATCGTCAGCTTTTCGATTTCTTCCTGAGCAAGTACCCGGAAGCACTCCCGGTTAGGCAGACCTGTAACACCGTCCAGATAGGCATGCCGGGAAATTGTATCGATATTTTCCTGTAACTTGTCCGCCATCGCTTTGACACCGTTTCGAGCACCCAGAAACTCCTTTGGCTGGAAACGATTGACCTTGATTTTCTCATAAGCACGTAGTTCGCCATTACCGATCAGCTTCATGGACTGGACAATTTGCTCGATCGGATCAGTCAGCATTTTGGCAGCTATGTAAGCCATAGCCGCTGCCAGCATTAATCCGATTGCCATGATCGTCAGGGCGGTTTTCTTGAACTCGTCAGCCTTCTTCTCCAACTCCGCAATCGGCTGGGGAACCATGACGCCCCATCCAGCAGATTTTACATAAGTGAAACCAGCAATCATGGATTCATTCAAAGCAGGTGAAAAGAAAATCCCCACACCGGTTTCACCGGCAAGCATTTTCTGAACCACACTGATCCGGCTCATATTAAACCGGTCATTTTGCCATTCATCATCGGGATGAGATACGGCCTGTCCGGTCTGATCCACAATCGCGGCATGACCACGTTCACCAAAATTAATCTGGCGACCCAGTTTCACCAGGTAATCAGTTGAGACCGCACCGATGTAGAGGTTTTCGCCACGCTTCAGCAGTGCATACATGGCATTACCATAACGGCTCGAATTTACTGGTGTCAGGATAACATCGCTTGTGGTTTCATCGATAAATGTCTTCATCCATTCCAGCCGTTTGGGAGGAACAGAAGCCGGACATGGAGGTCCGCCATCTTGCAGTGATCGAACGACAGAACCGGAATCGAAATTTGCCACACAGATGTGCCGAATCTCGAGATTTCTGAAAATACCTTTCAGATGCCCAATATCCTCATGCCGCTCTGCTTCATCAGCAATAAATTCAAACGTAGCTGTGAGATCAAGATAATAGCGCTCCATCGAGTCGGCCAGATTTTGCGCGATGATCAAATGACGGTCTTTGACTTCCTGAATTTCGGTATTGACGGTTTCAGAGGTCGGCCAAAGCCAGAAAATGGTAAAAGGCGCAAGGGTGATTGCACAAAACAAAATGAGCATGATGGAGCGAAGACGCATGCTTATCCAGTTCCAGTGACCGCAAAACCCCAATTCCCGAACGATCTAAAACCTGCGTCCTGTAATGGTCTGTCTTGCATTTTTGACCAACACCCGTTGGCAATTGTTACACAACGGGTAGCTAACCAGACAACTTTCCAGAACAACCGAATGGTTTTACCGCCCACTAATTTGTTAGAACACCCCGGCCCTAACTAACTGAATGCTAGCGCTAAATAGTTTCTGCACTGTTAAAGTCTGATAACAATCACACCCTAAAAACGAAAATTTCTTATGCAAATTAGACAGGGAGAGGAAATGTATACTTTTGTGTTCGACTTGAATGTACAAAGTTTTTTACAAATTTATCAGAATATATCTACAGATTAAAAAAATATTCGTAATCGCATTAATTTTACTGGATTAGCTATTCACTTTTGTGGGAATTTCTTTATCTTTGAAGACACAATGTGTGGGTAATGAATCAGGGGCGGACGTAAAGGTGAATACAGCCAGTGTTCGCCTCTGATTGCTTGTCAAACACCACGTTCATTCCCCCACAGCAGGACATGCAACTGAGGTAGTACCCGCACTTTATACCATTTGTCAGATATCACACGATCAATCAGCCATTTGGTCCGGTCGTTAATACCTGAAATGTCCACTTCCGGGTCATTAACATTTGGATCGGGTGGTGTGTGATTGCCAGGCTGAAGATAGATCGGAAATTTGTCATAGCGTCGAAC
>CAWUJF010000439.1:0-3580 GCA_963922405.1 uncultured Hyphomicrobiales bacterium
AAAGTGGGAACACTCGCAAAACCACGCAGTGAAACGCCTTCCCTTAATGCGTCGATCTCCACAGTATTGTCTGTAAATTGATTGCCAAGAACCTGGGTCAATCGGTCAAACTGTGATGTGGCCGGATAATCCAACGCTGAGCGGTCGTCACCGGAAAGCGAAAATCTGATATGAGGAAAAGCAAGTGCGGTTCTTTTGAAAACATCTGTAATAGCATTATTTTCGGCCTGATCTGACTTTAAGAACTTCAACCTTGCCGGGGTTGCAAAGAACAGATCTGAGACCTCCACAACCGTACCTTCGCTCAATGCCGCAGGAACGGGTCCATCCACTTTGCCACCTGTGACGGAGATCTTCCAGGCTGTGTCTTCACTTTTGGAACGCGAAGTTATCTTTAACCGGGAAACGGACCCCACTGATGGTAATGCTTCACCCCTGAACCCCAGATTTGTTATGTTCATCAGATCGCCATTGAGTTTGGAAGTGCAATGACGCTCAATTGCCATAACCAGATTGTCCGGATCCATGCCGTGTCCATTATCCGTCACACGCATGAGTGTTTTGCCTCCATTGGAGGTGACGATGTCTATGCGTGTGGCACCGGCATCTATGGCATTTTCCACTAGCTCTTTAACGACACTTGATGGCCGTTCAATCACTTCACCAGCGGCAATCTGATTGACCATCGTCTCATCCAGACGCACGATACCTTTAGGTGTTTCGTCAGGATTTGCTTCGGGATTCAGATTTTGAGCATAAGCGGTCATGGCACAATTATAGTGTTTCCAGTGCGCGACCGGAAGTAATAACAAACATTGTTCAGTGCTTATATGAGGCTCAAGGCTTTAGACAGATTTAAGGAAATACTCGCCTGCAGTACGGATCAGCTGATCGTCACTCCCGCCAATCAACAGGTATTCATAGCCACCTTTCGACCAGGTTACTGATGCCATATTTTCCAGCGTCTCTGCTTTCATCGATAGACTGTCAGACTTGCCGTTACGGATAATGCACAAAGCAACCGGCGTTCCCATCTTGGACAGAAATGTCATTTGAGCTAGCGGCTTACCCTCAAAACCCAGTATCTGGGCTCTCTTATAATCCATGCCGGAAACCTGTTTCAGCGTAGCAAAATCAAGCTCCTTGCCGATCGCTTCTCCGACCCGATTTAGTTCAGCGATTGCAAACGGTTCTGGATTTTCAACTGAAGAAAGAGTCGAACTGATGTATAGCGCATGATATGCAGCAACATAATCTCTCCAACCAGGTTCATTTGTCGGGGCAATGCTATAACCGACAACACCGCCTGTAACTGCAATCATGGCAGCACAAGCAGCTATAAATCCGCGTCTTCCCATGGTTGCGTTATCATTGGAAGCAGTTGGTGCAATATCCGCTGGTAGATCCGGCATTTCAGGTGCAGCTGACAATAAGCCTCCCATGGCGTTGGAAAGATCATTTTCGCTGAAGTTAAGTTCAGCCAAGCGGTTTTGGAGTTTCACGCTCTTTTTCAAAGCACGTTCGATTTCCAGCGCCGGGGTGTGTTCAAATTCCCCGTCGAGGTAGGCAGTCAATTGTTCATCTGTGAACTTGTTAAAGTTCTCGCTCATTTGTTCTACCCTTGTCCGGCTCCATCTTTGCCGTTAACTTTCCTCTGGCGGAAGCCAGTCTACTCATTACAGTTCCAATTGGAATGTCCAATGTTGCCGCAGCTTCCTTATAACTGAAACCTTCCACATAGACCAATATTACTGTCATGCGTTGTGCTTCTGGCAGCTCCATTACTTCTAATAACAATTGACGCGCCAATAAATTCGATTCTTGATCAGATTTTGTATCGGGTAAATCAATTTCGTCGATTGTAACCAAACCTCCACCCCGCCGAACCGCATCAGCACGCATCTCATTGATCCACAAGCGCTGGGCAATGCGGAACATCCAACGATCCAGTTTAGTACCAGCTTCAAACTGATGAGATTTCTCAAGGGCTCTCAAACAGGTAGACTGCGCAAGGTCATTAGCGCGATCAGCATTGCTGGTTAGAGCAAGGCAATAACGCCAAAGCCTCGGAAACAAAGGCTTCAAGCCTTCAGAGACTTCAATATGTGACTTGTTTGTGCTGGCAAACATCGAATTCAGCTTCATTGAAATAAATTATGGGGCATTTCGTCCGGTTATATCCACTATGGCGTGTTTTAGAAAGCCTTGGAGACTTCACTGATCAAGCAATTTTTTGTGTGACGACTGGTGAACTGGTTACTGATCCCTTCTAATGAGTTCTCCTAGCTCAAGAAAGTCTTCTCGGCGCGGTGAGGTTTTACGCCATACAAGGCCTATTGACCGGCTGGGTTGAGGATCATCAAAACGAAGAAGTTTAATCTCCTTGTTTTTGGTTTCTACTTCCAGGCTCATTTCTGGCAGAAGCGTCAAACCCATACCATTTGTTACCATTTGAATGATTGTGGTCAGCGAAGCAGCACCAAATGAATTCAGGGTGGTTGAGCGCTGTAACCTGCAAAGCTCAATAGCCTGATCACGCATGCAATGCCCCTCTTCCAACAGCAACAAGTCTTCTTTGTCCAACAGGGATGGATCCGATTGTATTTTCCCGGACGGCTTATGATCCTTAGGCATTGCCAGCACAAAACGATCTTCAAAAAGCTGCAGAGACTCAAGATCTTTATGGTTCACGGGCAAAGCCATCAGCAACAAATCAAGCGTGCCATCAAGCAGCTCCTCCAATAACTGTGCAGTTTGTGTTTCCCTTATGTGCAGATCGAGATTCGGACGCAATTGCCGAAGCAATGGAAGAAGTGGTGGTAAGACATAAGGAGCAATTGATGGAATTACTCCAAAATACAACGAACCCGTGAGAGTTCCCTGTACCTTCTTTGCGTGATCCGAAATGTTCTTCACCTGATCAAGAACCGCGCGTGCCTGTTCAGCGATTTCACGACCAAGTGGTGTCGGAAGTACGCCAGTCGGGGTACGCTCGAGAAGCGATGTTCCAAGGTCTGCTTCCAGGCTTTGTATTTGCATTGAAAGAGCCGGCTGGGTGACCGAACAGGCATCCGCTGCTTTACCAAAGTGACCCAGCCTTACCACGGCATCAAAATAACGTAGTTGCTTTAGTGAAATCATGAGCTCATCTCATCAGAAATTCTTATGAAAGCGGAAAAATAGTCGCCATAATTCTTATGTCAATTCACGTTTCCGCATTATCCAGCGCAACAGTATTAAAAAATACAATTCAGAAAATATGGTCAGCTGGATGAAACAGGTATATGAATCGAAACAGTTCTTACATAACTCGGATGTGTGCGATGAAATCACTATTTCACCTTGCCTATAATGTGTCAGATTTGGATTCTGCACGGGAATTCTACGGTGGCGTTATGGGCTGTCGTGAAGGGCGAAGCACTGAGACCTGGGTAGATTTTGATTTTTATGGACACCAAATTTCTCTGCACCTAGGCGAGCCATTCAAAACTGAAAATACCGGTCATGTGGGTGACCATCTTGTTCCTATGCCACATCTGGGCCTGGTTCTGGAACAGGAAGACTGGGAAATGCTTGCACT
>CAWUJF010000440.1:0-3579 GCA_963922405.1 uncultured Hyphomicrobiales bacterium
TGATCTAGATGAAGCAGTAAGCATTGGTGATCGTATAGCGATCATGAAAGATGGTGTGATTTCTCAAATAGGAACACCAGAAGACATTGTGATGAAGCCTGCTGACGATTACGTCGCTGACTTTGTGGCTGGAATTTCTCGGCTCAAGGTTGTTAAGGCTGAAATCGTTATGCAACCAATCAAAGCATATGAGAAAGCACGTGGAGCAGTGCCGAAGTCTGCACCAGAGTATAAACCGGACGACAATTTGAGTGTCTTAATTAATTCGTCAATAGATGCGGACACACCACTGGTGATTGTTGATGACAACAAGAAACGAATTGGTGTCATCACAAAATCAGACCTGCTCAAGACCGTGGTTGAAGGGACCGAAACATCATGAATTTACAGACCAGTATCGTTGATGAACTTAAGAACCCTGAAGCAGAACAAGCGCTTGAAAAAGATAGGTATGCACTCTTAGAGAAATTCGTCGAAACAAACCCTGAATACTACAATCAAGAATTCCAAAAAATTGGCAGTTCCTCCAGTTTCAGCTGGACCTTCAATTGGATTGCTGCACTTCTTGGACCGATTTGGTTTGGTATGCGTCATCTGTGGCACTGGGGTTTGCCATTTCTCATTGTAGAGGCGATAGCCCTCATTCAGATGTCGCGCGGTTTCTTTGGAGATTTATCAGCTGACGCGCGCGAAAGAATTTCGCAAGTTGAAAGAACTTTGGAAATCCGTAAGGAACAACTAGAATCAGCAATTGCGAATAATGCGGACAATGTGGATGTATTTCGTCGAACGGTGGAATCTCTGGAAAGCGCAATAGGCGATATACGTCTGGAAGCACAGGCCGCCGAAGCTTCCGGTATCTGGGTCGCGTTAACAGGTGTGATATTAATTATTGCCATAAAATTTGTTCAAGGGAGTGTTGCAAACACACTACTTGAAAAACGCTTTTCAGATTGGTTGTCGGACCGTTCTATGACCGCTGGATTGTCAACGAGAGTAACATCTCTGAGTGCATTATTTGTGGGTTTGATATTCGCTGCAGCAATTGCCAACTACGCGTTCCCTGGCCAATGGCCTGCGCTTTCTGTTTTCCCAACAGATCAGTCTTATCGAATTACAGCAATTGATTGGGTAACTGCCTTTTTTGATTTCATTATTATCCAAGGCGAATGGGTTTTTGATTTGATCACCGGTGGTATTCGCGCGATCCTAGACAGTCTGGAAATACTGTTTGTCACGACACCTTGGGTAATTATTGCAGGATTTATTATTGTACTAACCGGGATTACCGCTGGCACGAAAGCTTCAATATTTGCTGCAGGCTTCCTTGCCTATATGGGCTTTCTTGGGTTCTGGGAAAAAGCAATGACCACCTTGGCTCTGTTGGGTACAGCAGCTTGTATCAGTATCGCTTTGGGGATTCCATTGGGCATGTTCTGCGCACGTAGACCACGGGTATATGCCGTAATACGTCCAATCATGGATTTTATGCAAACCATGCCTTCATTCGTATTCATGATCCCGGTAATTGCATTTTTCGGCACAGGTAAACCTGCCGCTGTGGTCACGTGTATGATCTTTGGTGGTACCCCAGTTGTCCGTCTCACTGTACTTGGACTCAGAGGTGTACCGGAACATATCCGAGAGGCTGCCATCGCCTACGGGGCTTCAAAATGGTATTTGCTGACCAAAGTGGATTTGCCTTTAGCAGCACCATCAATTCTTGCAGGTGTCAATCAGACTATTATGTTGAGCCTCGCCATGGTTGTTGTGGCATCCTTGATTGGGGCAAGAGGATTGGGTGAAGATGTTCTGGAAGCACTTCAATATTCCTCAGTCGGGCAGGGTATTCTAGCTGGTTTCGCCATTTTGTTCTGCGCAATGATTTTGAACAGCATCGTGCAGGGTAAACGCGCACAATCATAAATTTCTCCCTGAGCTGGTTCATGCTCCCCAGCGGAACCTCCAGACGAGCCTGGAATGCAGTTTGCATTCCAGGTTCAGACTTTTTCCCGTGGTCGTCCGTTAAGCATTTTTACATTGTAAGAGTGTCATTTATTCCGCATATCCGCCATTTGCTGGTATGAATTGTTTCAAAACTGTTCCAATAGCGGGTTAGAGCCCTTATTGGGCAAAGTTTGATGACTCCGTTGTTACGAATTTGTGCTGTAGTATATTGCTTTGAGAACATCAAATTAGCTAATCTGGTGTAAATTCATGGAATTCATTCATCAACTAGACGTACTTCGGCTATCGAATCCTGGTGTTGTTTCCGAGCAACTTCTCTCGCCGCACAACTCAACATCAGCACGAGTTACTATCACTCGTGTTACTGTAGATAAAGGTGCCTTACAACCACGTCACACTCATGAAAGTTCAGAACAAATTTGGATTGCTTTAGTCGGCACTGCTACGTTGCTGTTGGAGGAAGAGGAAACAAAATCATTCCAACAAGGCCAGATAGTTCGCTTTGAAGAGAATGATGTGCATGGGCTTGAGAATACAGGTGCAGAGCCATTCGTCTATCTGTCTGTAACTGCACCACCTATCAACTTTGACTTTGCTTATCAGACAAAATAGGTTCTTGTTTGCAACCTATTCGAAAATTCACTTGGTCCGCACACCTACTCTTGGGCTTAAAATTGGTTCTCATTTTTCGGGGATCGTCACGGAACACAATGTGCAAATCACTCCGAATTTGTCAATGGATTAGGGAAGTTTACTCAGATGGCCAAAGAGAAGAATAGCAAGGAAAAAGTTTGTGTTTTACTTGATTTAGGGGGTGTCGTGATCGAGACTGCCGGTTTAAGCATCTTGTCTGAAAAACTCTCTAACCAGAAGATTCAAGAAAACATCCGAGAAGTCTGGGAGGCTGAAAACTCTAATATTGAATTCGAATGCGGTAACATCGGTTTTGAAGAATATGCTGAAAGATTTTTGGAGAAATGGGACCAAAATATTCCAGTCGATGAGTTTAAAGATATATTCGAATCTTTCGTTGTGGGCTGGTATTGCGATGCACCGCAGATACTCGAAAAGATAAGGCAACGACATAATCTAGCATGTTTATCGAACACAAATGATGTTCATTGGAATAAGCTTCTTTGCCAGTTTGGGTTGACGGAAAAATTTGATTATTGCTTTGCTTCACACATCCTCAGAGTTCGGAAACCTGACCCACAGGCATATACATCAGTGATTGGTGAATTGAATTTATCTCCAAATCATTTTTACTTTTTTGATGATAGAGAAGAGAATGTAGACGCTGCCATCAAATGCGGTATGAACGCTAGTTTGGTCAAGGGATGCGGCGAACTTCTACATTCCTTGCTTCAATATGGATTAATAGATTAGGTCAAGGCTGGCTTCAGCAATATAACGACTATCTAGAACCTTAGATGCTGACCGCCATAAGTAGCCATCTAATTCAGTAAGTTAGATGTCTGCTAAGTCCGCATAGCGGGCGTTCGGGGGTATTAAATCATTCAAGTGGGCTTCAAGGCTCCTCTTATAGTATCTTAAAAAAGTCGCTACGATCACTCGAGGTACGCTGAATGACCAAATTCGAAATAGATTTTG
>CAWUJF010000441.1:0-3575 GCA_963922405.1 uncultured Hyphomicrobiales bacterium
GAAGCCGCAAGCAGTGTGAAAAATATCGCTTTGAGCAGTTCTGTGTTGAGACCGATGGATCGGGCATGACTTTCATCAAAGAAAGTGATCATCAGGTCTTTCCATTTAAGCAGAAGTACGGTCAGAGAAACCCCGCCTATGAGCACTAATTGCAATGTGTCAGAAGGCGTAATGGCCAGGATATTGCCCAGAGTAATCGTTTGTATGTCGACCGATGTGGGGGACAGAGACACCATGAAGAGCCCGAGGCCAAAAAACGAGGTGAAGATCAGGCCAATGATCGCGTCCTCTTTCAGACCGGTGCGCTGATTGAGAAACAACATGGCTGCCGCGGCAAGACCGCCTGAGAAAAACGCTCCAATCGCAAATGGCAATCCAAGCATGTAGGCGCCAGCCACACCAGGAACGATAGAATGGCTGAGTGCATCGCCAATGAGTGACCAGCCCTTTAACATCAGATAGACTGACAAGAACGCACATACGCAGCCAACCAAAGCGCTGACGAACATGGCATTGACCATGTAGTTGTAAGCAAAGGGTTCGAGCAGATAATCCATCACTCGCCCTCTTTGCCTTTTTCGTCGTAGATCACAAACGGACGCTCATCATCGGTGATAACGGTCACCTGACGACTATCCTCGTCATCATGCAGATCAGCTCCACCGAGTACGAAGTGACGGAGCACGCCGCCAAATGTTCTTTCAAGGTTTTCCTGTGTGAATATCTCTGATGTTAAACCGTAATCCAGCACAGTTCCCTTGATCAGCACCGTGCGGTCACAAAACTCCGGTACACTTCCCAGATTGTGGGTTGAAACCAGGATGACACAACCTTCGTTCTTGAGCTGTTGTAACACTTCGATGATTGCGTATTCGGTCTTCACATCTACGCCAGTAAACGGTTCATCCAGCAGGATAACCCGGCTTTCCTGTGCCAAGGCACGCGCCAAAAACACACGCTTTTTTTGGCCACCGGAAAGTTCACCAATTTGCCTGTCCCGGTATTCCCACATGCCTACGCGTTTCAAAGCGCCAGTAACCGCATCTTTGTCGGCCTGTCTCGGGATACGCATGAAATTCATGTGGCCGTATCTGCCCATCATGACCACGTCTTCAACAAGGACTGGGAAACTCCAATCAACTTCTTCAGCTTGTGGCACGTAAGCAATCAGGTTCATCTTAAGTGCGTTGTCAACGCTCGAACCCATAATGGACACATTGCCCTTGGCCGCAGGGACAAAACCCATAATGGCTTTGAACATGGTTGATTTGCCGGAGCCATTGACACCAACGAGCGCAGTGATGGTGGAAGACGGTATTTCGAAACTGGCATTCTGTAAGGCTGTATGACCGTTACGATAAGTGACGGTTATGTCTGTTACAGAAATGCCCTGATCGAAATTGGTGGTCATAATCCAGATAATCCGGCAGCGATTGTTTCAGATGTTACACGCAGTAAATCTATATAGGTTGGAACTTTACCATCAGGTTCGCTAAGCGAGTCTACATAAAGGATGCCGCCATAGACCGCATCGGTTTCCCTTGCCACCTGTTTGGCTGAAGCGTCGGGAACCGTGCTTTCCGAGAAGACCACTTTGATGTTGTTTTCACGGACCGTGTCGATGACCTTACGAACCTGTTGCGGTGTCCCCTGTTGATCAGCGTTCATGGGCCACAGATAAAGTTCCTTAAGTCCAAAATCACGAGCAAGGTAACTGAAGGCGCCTTCACTGGAAACAAGCCACCGGTCTTCTTCCGGAATTGCCTGGATTTTTTCACGTAGCGGCGCCACGGCTGCTTCAATCTCCGCTTTGTACTTTTGCGCATTCGCTTGATAGATTCCTGCATTTTCCGGATCGTGCTTCACGAAGGCATCCCGGATATTATCCACGTAGATGAGAGCGGAATCGAGCGACATCCAAGCATGCGGGTTCGGTTTGTCTGTGTAGGGGCCTTCAGTAATGCTCATCGGTGTAATACCGTCGCTGATAACCACGCCTGGAACATCTTTCAAGTTTCGGAAAAACTGTTCGAACCAGAGTTCCAGATTAAGCCCGTTCCACAAAATCAGGTCAGCACCTTGTGCTCTAATAATGTCTCGCGGGGTTGGCTGATAGCCATGTATTTCAGCACCGGGTCTTGTGATTGATTCAACTATGGCTGCATCGCCAGCAACGTTTCTGGCCATATCTGCAATAACCGTAAAAGTGGTCACGGCCTTGAATTTTTCTGATGCCAGGGCTGATGTCACAGCCATGCTAGCCACCAGAACCATCGACATTACAATCTTTTGCATAAATTTCTGCATCACCAGGCTACCTGCACAAAATGTTTTCATACATTTTGCATATGCGAATTAGTCGCATTCGTCAATGTAAATGCAAATCATTCGCAACTAAAACGATGAATTTTTTGTCATTGCGGTATATGGTTGGAAAGGTCTGAATTTAAAGGGTTTAAAGCAACATCCAGATGCCCATTGCTACCATCAGAACGTTCTCCAGGAGTGAGACAAAACCTAGGGGCACGTTGCTATCGCCACCGACACAGGCACATTTCAGCTCCCGTTTTTCGATATAAACAGCCTTGATCACGGAAACCGCTCCGATCGAGCCTATGAATAGCATGATTGGCGAAGCGAGCCAGACCAGGGCGCCGGATAACATCAAGATACCGCCCAATGCTTCAGCGAATGGATAAATCTTGCCGTAAGGGATCCATCGCTGTGCCAGAAGGTCATAATTCAGGAACATATTGGAGAATTTTTCCACATCCTGCAGTTTCTGGACTGCGAGAAAACATACGGAAATCGCTATAAACCACTCCGCCATTCGAACGTTGAAAATCTGCCCACTGGTTGCAAAATTCAGGGCTGCGGCCATACAGGCTGCCACTGAAAAGATAGCGATTACAGGAATATAGCTCGTTCCGCCCACCTGAGGAACACTCTTACCGAAGTAAGAGCGCAGATCGTCATATCCCCCCACCCTTTCACCATCGATCCAGGCTTGAGGTGTGGTCTTTACGTCATGCGAGTTCTTGAAGGCTTCCACCTCTTCTCTTGTAGATAAATAATTGTCCTCGATTTCATAACCTTCTGAAATCAATAATGCTCTTGCTTTGAGCCCATGAGGACATTTGTGGTCAGGCATGACCATCCGATAGAGAACAGCGTTTTTATGTGACATGGGTCGACCAATGTTTCCGGAGATTCTGGTTGCATACACCCTAATCCTTCCAGTAACTGTAAGGTCAAGGGAGATTTGAGATGAATATCAGTGAAGCAGCTCGCCAGAGTAAATTATCATCCAAGACCATTCGATATTATGAGGACATTGGTCTGATAAAGCCTTCCAGAGCGGAAAACGGTTATCGTGACTATTCTGTCGATGACACTCACCGATTGGCTTTTATTCAGCGATCGAGGTCTCTCGGGTTTTCGGTTGATGAGTGCCGCCTTCTGTTATCGCTATATGATGATGATGAGAGAGCGAGTGCTGATGTAAAACGGTTAGCGCTTGCCAAAATCAGCGAAATTGAAGCAAAAATTGATGAGCTTGAATCCTTAAAACGAAC
>CAWUJF010000442.1:0-3565 GCA_963922405.1 uncultured Hyphomicrobiales bacterium
TGCCTAAGGCGGGTTTTTTAGCGGGAAGAAGGTTGGGCGTGATGTGTTGGGTGCCGTTTTGTTTTGCGATTTAGTTCGTTCGTACATGAATGCGGCTGTTGCGACGCTGGAACCGTTGGAGCAGCTGGATTATCATGATTACGTTGAGCAGTTAATCGAGCGGTTCAAGAACCCGAACATTGCACATGAGACCTATCAGATCGCGATGGATGGTAGTCAGAAAATGCCGCAGAGAGTATTCGCTTCAGCTGTTGATGCTTTGGCCGCTGGAAATAGCTTGAGCCCGTTTGCCTTTGCGACCGCAGCCTGGATTCGATACTGCTCCGGTGCCGATGAGAATGGCGAGCGATATCGATTGCGGGACCCGCGGGAAGAAGAGCTGATGCAAGCCTTTGATTACGGATCGAACAACGCTCTGAAAATCGTAGAGAACTTTCTGGCGATTTCATCCTTGTTTCCAGAAACACTCATACAGTCTGAAATATGGAAAAATGAGGTTGGCCATCATCTGAAATCGATGATGGAGCAGGGGGTGTATGCCTCCATTCAGCCAATGCTCAGGTAGTCTCACCTTCGCTTGGAAGCCAGCCATCATACATAGGATGCTTTGCATCAAGCGGCAGTTCCACCTGTGTCCCAGTATTGAAAGCTGAGTAAATGGCTGTGACAAGCTCGATGGATCGCCGCCCGTCCTGTAACGTCACCACGCCAGAATTTTCATGGTTGAGTTTATCAGCAACAGCTTCGAAGAAGCCGACAAATCCGCTTCTGCAGGCAGGCACCTCGTTGAGGTATTCGTCCACTTCTTCCTGAGAATTTGTTTTCCCTCTGACCTTGAAGGTCCAATTGCCTTCGGCGGGGGAATAGGGGAGCAGATCACTTTCAGCGGTCAGATGTTCAAAACAGAAGCGCAGCCTTGTGGTATCAGTGTGTGCTCCAAGCGTGATGGAACTGGTGGCAAGCGCCCCATTTTCCAACTCAAAGGAAATGGCCGCACAGTCTTCGGTCTCAATCGGGTTTACACGGGTTGCTCTAAATCCACTCAGTTTGCGTACGGGTCCCATGATCGCGCAAAGGAGATCATGGTTATGAATTGCATGGCCGAGTACGGCTCCGCCTTGCTCACCTTTCCAAGTGCCTCTCCAGGGATTGGCGTAATAGTCAGCTCCCCGATTCCAGTGTGTCTCAATGCTTGCCAGTAATGGCATTCCGGTGAAGCCACTTTCTATGAGTTGTTGCAGTTTGAAGATTGCCGGACCGTAGCGATACTGAAAAACCGGGAACACATGACGATTATTGGACTTTGCGCTTTCAATCAGATCATCCGCTTCCTTCAACGAGCTCACTAGTGGTTTCTCGCAGACCACATGTTTGCCAGCTTCTAGAGCAGCTCTTGTCATGGAGAAATGTAAATGCGGTGGCAGGCAGATATCAATGAGATCAATCCCGTCGTTGCCAAGAACGTTCTCAAAACTGCTTTCTACGGCTGTCACATCGTGGTCTGCTCCGGTTTGCTCAATGATCTCCGAAGCTCTGGCTGTATCGATGTCGCAAATGCAGCAAACCCTGAACAGATCACCCAACTTCAGATAGGCCTGAAGGTGTTCGCGTCCTATGCCCGCACCAATGATGGCTACATTGATGGGGGTGCTCATGTGCCTTGTCCATCTGCGAGCATTTGGGCTTTGATTGCCAATTCCATAACCTTGAAACAATGGGCCTGTGGCATGGCGGTTTCGGTCCGGTTGCGGATATCATCTGTCAAATTCTGAAAATATGGATATCCAGCGTGAGAAGCGTCGATGTATTCGCATCGGGTGCCGTTCACCAGATAGAGGTGATCAGTGCCTTCGCTGCGTGCCACATCCACATATTTGCGCAGTTCGATATAACCTTCGGTGCCCAGGATGGTCAGTCGTCCGTCACCCCAGGTGGGAAGGGCGTCCGGGTTGTACCAATCCACGCGGATGTATCCATGCGCTCTTTCCGCTCTCAGCGACAGTTCGCCGAAATCCTGTAATCCTGTATCACCGGGATTTGCGTAATTGGCGGCAGACGCCATGGTAATTTCTGCGTCATTGGACTTTGTGAAATGGAGAAATTGGTCGATCTGGTGAGATGCAATATCGGTAATGATGCCACCGTATTTGTCTTTGTTGAAGAACCATTCCGGACGGGTATCGCGGTTTAACCGATGAGGGCCAAGACCGACTGTCTGGATCACTTCTCCAATCTCGCCTGCTTCTATCAGCTCGGCAGCTTTGGTGACGCAGGCCACTTCAAACCGTTCCGAAAAATTGACCGACCAGATGCGACCAGTCCTTTCGACGCATTGTCTGATTTCTTCCAGCTGCTCAAGCGTCGTGCAACCTGGTTTGTCCACCATCACGTCTTTGCCGTGCTCCATGGCCTCAATGGCGAGTTCAGCTCTGTCCGACGGGATGGCCGCGATGACGAAGAGATCAATATTTGGATTCTCCAGCAGTTCTTTACGACTTTCAAACCTGGGAACACCGGGAAATCGCTTTTCAAAGCCGGGCAGGGTGTTGGGATCACCATCAGTCCAATAACCGCTTAGTTCAGCGCCTATCCTGATCATATGTTCGCATTGCCCGTAGATATGGCGGTGATCCAGCCCGATTGCCACGATTTTCAGAGGTTTAGTCATTCAGGTTTCTATTTCTTCAAGTTTGACGGATTGTTTGGTGTTAGAGGATTGGATCAGGGCTTTTATGAGTGCATGAACCTTCAATGCTTCCCTACCGCTAATCAGCGGGTCGCGGCTTTCATGAATGCTGTCAGAAAAGTCTTCTATGATGCCCCGATGCCAGTCGTGGGTGAATGCCATAGGGTCTGCGCCACCGCCGGTTGAAGCGCTTTCGCCGAAGCTTTCTGAGCGTCCATCCCGCCAGTTCAAGGTGAGTTCTCCGGATTCCAAATGCGTCACGCAATTTGTGAAATGAAGCGTGATGCTTTCTGCTTTTCCTGGAAAACTTGCGGTTGAAGCGACGAGAGTGCCGGTCGCACCGTTGGTGAACTTCATGCCTGCGGTTACGTAATCCTCAGCCTCCATCTTGTGAAGGCTGGTTGAATGCGCCATGGCCTGAACTTCCGAGACAGGACCTGTCAGGCTCAACAACAAATCGAGTGAATGTATTGCCTGAGAGATGAGTACTCCACCACCGTCACGGTCATAAGTACCTCTTCCCGGTTCATCATAATAGGATTGTTCCCGCCACCAGGGCACGTATACCTCGGCTATTGCCAGTTCTCCCAAGGCGCCATCGTCAATCAGTTCTTTCAGTTTTTGGGATGAGGCACGCATTCTGTGCTGAAATACAACGCCCAACTGTACATCATTATCTTCGCAGATTTGTACGATCTCGCGGGCAGCCTCGAAGGTCCGTTCCAGAGGTTTTTCGCTTAACACAGGTTTATCAGCCTTAGCGAGGGCATTGACGATATCCTGTCTGGCATTTGGAGGAGTGAGAATGATCACCCAGTCAATGGTTTCATCGTTACAAATTTCTTTGATGCCGGCAAAAGGTGTGACTGCGTAGCCCGT
>CAWUJF010000443.1:0-3559 GCA_963922405.1 uncultured Hyphomicrobiales bacterium
GGATACAGAACCATCACGCGAAAGCGCGGCTCAATGCGCAGCGAACTTTTTGAGTTACCACCGCCAGCGTAGATTTTCAGGCGCTTCGGATCAATTGGATCTGCCACAAACTTCCAGTGTTTGTTCAACTCCTCATTATAACGGAACCAGTCCGCGTATGGAGGTGTCAGTACGTTGGTTTCCGAATTTGACGCGCCTTTTGCCGACGAATCATTTGCTGTCGCAGCAGTTGCAGTTAACCCGATTAGGCCAGCGCCGACGATTGCTACTTTCGTCAATTGGCTTACCAACTGAAGAGATTTTTTAACTGGGGCAAACATCATATTTATCCTTTTACTTAATCAGATTAACTAGGATTAAAATTTACTGGATTCAGCTGAGAAGCTTTGCTTTTCTTCTCCCTCCTGTGGGCCGTCAGCCGCCACAGTTGCGAAGAATATTCCTAGCAAACCAATCGCAGCAGCCACAAACCCAAGGGCTGACCATTCATTATCAAACTGTGTGAACAACAGACCCATGATCACCGGACCTGTAATATGGCCCAGACGCTCCACGAAGCGGTATGTTGCTGTTGCGCGTCCTGCACCGATCTTATGTGCAAGGTCACTGTCTGCGACAAATGTCACAACCGGGGCATTGATGAAGCCATGAGCGATACCCACAAGTCCGATACCTGCGATGAGGAATAGCGTCGCTGCCTGATTACCCATTGTGACAACCAACTCATCCGCATTCAGACCGCTGTATGAAATGATACCCAGACCCGCAGCACTAATCATAGTACCGTAGAAGAGGACATCGCGTGCTGAGCCGAAGCGATCAACATATGGAGCGATAAACTTGCTCGCGATAACAACGCTGATCGCATAGATCATGATGATCTGACCGATATCAGCCTGCTCGTAAAGAGCTTTGGCAAGCAACAGCGGCAGAGCATATGTCACAACACCAGTCAGGACAGCTTTGGCAGGAACGCCGATTGTCAACATGGTGTTGAGGAACTGGGAGTTGCGTACAGCAAGTCCAAGACCGTTCAGCAGATTTCTCTCACCTGATTCCACCTCTGGATCGGAAGCGACCTTAGGCACTGCTACCAGGCAGTAGATTGCTGCAACGAATGCAATGATAGCACTCAGTGTGAACACACCATCTGTACCCATGGAGGAAACCAGTAGGGAACCCACGGCCATACCTGAGATCATACCACCCTGGAAGCCATAGACGATGATAGCTGAGGCCTGAGTCTTACGCTGTGGTGATGCAACAGCCAGCAGATAAGACTGGATACCGATAAACAGGATACCCTGACCGACACCCGCGATGCATCTTGCGATAGCAATCGTCCAGAAGTTATCTGTTACTGCAACGGATCCGATACCAATACCGGCAAGTGTCAGGCCGATATACATAAGCGGACGCGTACCAATCTTGCGTGCCAGATGGCCAGCAGGAATTAGTGCAAGTGCGAATGTCAGATAGAAGCCGAAGAATGGCGCAGTCGCATAAGCCTCTGGAATATTTGCCTTTATTGCCGAAGCTTGGATATATTGCGGCAGGAACGCATAGGTCATGTGTTCTGCCAGAACACCCAGGAAGAAGACTGGCTTAACAAAGTCCAGCAGGCGGTTTTCATTGATCTCAGCAAACTTCTGGCTGATCAACTCCGTAGAACCCCTTACGGCACCACCAACCTGGAAGAACAAAGTTGCCAGGAATGCAGATGCGATAAACAGTGCTGCGAAGTTTTTAACCGATTTGAGAACCTGTGCGATAACCACATCACTCGGCAATTCAACAGCCACAGATACTTTGCGCTGTGAATTGGCTGGAGTGAGCTCTACAAGGTACTCGTAATTCTCTGAGTCACTGATCCATTTTTTACCAATCATGTTAGGATCAGTATGAATGAGGATGCGATCATTCTGGGTAAGCGCAGCTGCACTCAGGTCAGGATTCACCTTAAGGTATTCCCCGAATGTTCGGTCAAGCCCTTCGATCTCATCCAGATTGATGTTAAACGCAACCACATCACTCAAGCGCTGACCAAGGGAACCAGCCAATGCGCGTGCTTTGGACTGAGCACCGTCAGAATACAGAGAAATCATTGTGTAGATGACGGCACCGGATGCCACCACAAAGATACCCGCAAACGTAATTTGAGCCCATGGAAGCCTGTAGGTCTGCAGTGAATTGCTGAAGAACACAATAAATACAGCGAATGCCAGAGCAGTCAGCGGCGCATAAATGATCAACGAACTGAAGAGTTCAGTCACTTTGTTAGTCACGACCGTTTTAGGCATTGTAACTACAAGCGAACCAACCTTTTCAAATTTATCCTCAAGGACGGCGACAATTTTGTAGTTGTCACCCATTGTTTGAAGTTCCAATCCACTGTCGAGTTTAACCCGCTTTTCGCTTGTTGTGAGGAAGAGTTTCGTAGCAGTTTCAAGGGCATAAAAGTTAGAAGGTGCCACGTTATTGTCGACTTCACGGTTAACTGAGAAAATCTCCTTCCCAGTTGGATCAAAAACAGACATGTTGCTGATCGTCTTGTCAGCCGCCAGAATCGGTTCAGCAATTGTGTTGAAGCCAACAAATTGCTTAAGCGGCAAACCAGATTTCAAGGCTGTTTGCATCGTGTTGTGTACGATCTGAACCTGACCGGCCAATTTATCGCCCTGAAAGCGTTCATAGGTCCTGGTACTTTCACCCAGCGCAACATACACGAGTAGGAACAAAGACAGGCACATAACCACGAACATTATAAGTCCGGCGCCTAATCTCTCAGTCATTTTGGAGTGAGCTGTATTTTCCATTTTCGTCCCTTGAAATTTCTTTCAACCTTCTGTTTTTATTATTATTTTTTAGTTTGTATCCAAGTGTTTCAACAAGTGATGAACTGATCCACGATGTCTGCTGAACAGAACATCAATCTGGTCTGCCAACAAAGAATGGATCAATTCGTCGTAAGACATTCCGTACTGGTCCAGACTTGCTGAAATAATGCTTGTGACACCATCTCTCGTTGGTGCCTTCAAATCCGGTTTAGGATTGCTTTCCAGTACAAATAGATTGCCCGCTTCATCTTCACGCACGTCAAGACGAATAAGCGTGTTAATGTCTAGTTCCGTTACAACTGCACGCGCGAGGTTATGAAGTCGTGTCATAACCTGTCTGTCCTTTATTGGATCAAGCAGTCTGATGCGGTCAGCCGTAATTGGCTTGTGATCCATAGAAGTGAAAATGTTTTCACCTGGATCCAATGCTCGTTCAACAGCTGCAAATGTGAAAGGTTCGTCCAGTTTCTCGAGTACGCCGCCACGAACGATAACCGGTCCGCATGCGGCGATACAAAATTCGCGTCCGCTCAGAAACTGCTCAACCAAGACAAAATTTTGAGTCAATTCAAAAATATTGTCCATGACTTCGCCCAGTTTTTCTCGTGTTGGAACGTATTCAACGTTCAATGAAGCGCGTCCGGAAACAGGCTTCACAACAAACGGACCGTCAAAATTATGGAATATTGTGTTAAATCTCACATGATTTTCCGGGTCAAATG
>CAWUJF010000444.1:0-3557 GCA_963922405.1 uncultured Hyphomicrobiales bacterium
CCAAGGCAAGTGCAACGCCGCCGACGGCCGTCAGACAAGCAAAGCGCCGTCGAGAGGCGGCTTCGCCAACCTCCCCTCAAGGGGGAGGTAGTTTCGACATGCCTCATCATTCACTCGATCGGTTTCCCGCCAGCGTTATGTTTGTTTATATCCCGCGGCGGGTTTCACCCTTGCGCGGCTCTTGTTTTGCACATTCCCTGGACCCAATAAGTACAAACATGCGGGGCTTTCTGAAGAAAACCTCTAATGAATGTATGTGTGGCTCTCGTCAGAAAGCCCCGCGTGAGGATTTTTAGAACCGCCTCCCGATATAGGCTAACGGGGCCGGCCTTCAAGCAGTGGAACAGCCCGAACCTGCTCCAGCATACGCCTCACTGTCCCTGTCCTCGTTTGCATTCGGTAAACAAACTGAGCTTGCACCAAACCCTGTGTGGTTGCTAGGCACGGCGGGTTTAACGAACAGGCGATGAGTGAATAATACTATGGCCGGAATGTGCGGGGATAAGTTTTTTTGAAAAAAATATTTTTTTCGCCAAGGCATCCGTCTTGCCGCCTTCCGACGGCTGGATTGCGGACTAAGTTACCAATACGCTGAAAGAGTTTAGTGACGGCTTTCCGAGTTCAGGCACCAAGGGTACAGGTTTGATACGAAGAAGATGAATTCAATCTCCACTTACATTACGATTCATTGCGAACTTTGAGAATGAGAGCGATAGTTAGTGTGGCAATTGCAAAAAACCAGAGAAAATAACCGGTTCCAAAGGTTGCGATATCGACATAGCCCATAACGTAATCAAATTCTCCCGGGTAATTTTCCACGTATGGATAAGCTACATAGACCGCTGGCAGAAACATCAGCGTGACTGGCGAACTCAAAACCAAAGAGATCAGTGCGGTTAAAATTCCATGTTCCGCCCGTTCATCGAAAAAGCAAAACAATGAAAACAAATCGAGCGGATTAGCCCACCAGGAAATATGCCAGCTGCCCCAGCCCAATAATAGTATTCTAAATCCATTCGTACTCTGGCTGAAAGGCCGCTCTAATTCAAATGCATCCAAGAACAAGGAAGCCCAGAAAGCGGTCAGGCTTACATACGCCAAATAACGAATCCAGATATGTGGATTTCTAAATGAAATCATCAAAATCATACTCAGAAGAGTGTTGTTGCCGAATTGAAATCAAACACATTCTGCATATTCGATTATGCAGATTCGTATTAATTAGCAGTCATTTTTTATGAAAGATCGCATGATCTAATGCGTTCGAATGTCTGGTATGCGGACAAAGCCGCCTTTCACTTTGACTACTTTTTCCGACTGCTTCTGTTTTCGCCTATTCAATCGCTGTCTTTGAAACATAAGTGGTACGCTTTCCGTTCAAAGTGCCCATTTAAATTTTGTTGCTTCCTCGGACACTACCCACAATCTCTCCATCACAGGCTTGTCATAGGCGTGGGGGTTGAGCGTACCTTTGCCAACCGGGCCAACAAATTCCATGCGTCCAGTGGGGCCATAAAGTGCTCTTTGTTCTAAGCCTTCTTCTGTAGCGCACATAACTTCCGGATAAGCGCCTTTTTCGGCGGTTTGGACCATGGGTGATTTGGTCATCAGCCACCATACCATTCGGGTCAAAAGGCCACCGCTGGTGCTAATCAATGATGTGTTGGATGAGCCAGGGTGGCAGACATAGACCTCAACATCGGATTTCCCAGCTGCTTTTAATCGATCCTGCAATTCATAGGCAAACATCATTTGGGCCAATTTCGATTGGCTGTAAACCGAATTGGCGCTGTAATTCTTATCCCAGTTCATATCGTCGAATTGGATGGTCTTGATGCCAAGATTGTAACCGAGGCTGGCGACGACAACGATCCGACCTTTTGACTGCTCAATCCGGTCAAACAGCATCCCGCACAATACGAAATGGCCGTAGTGGTTTGTGCCCAACTGGCTTTCAAAGCCATCGACAGTTAAATTTTGGGTTGGAACCTGTGCTATCGCTGCGTTGCATATGAGTGCATCGATGCGTGGCACCATCTGCAGAACTTGTTCAGCTGCGGTTTGCACGCTTGAAAGATCAGAAAGGTCCATACGGACAAAGCTCACTTGGGCTTGAGAGCCAAACTCGTGCTTTAACTTTTCAACAGCCGCAGCAGACTTCTCTTCGCTGCGATTGAGCATGACGACTTTAGCGCCCTTATTGAGTAAGATTCGGGCGGCTTGGAAACCGGCCCCGGCATTTGCACCCGTTATCAAAAAGCAATTGCCATCAAGAGCACTGAGGCGTTCCGGTGTCCAGCCTTTCGGTCCAAATTGCTTGTCAGTCATTGTTTTGCTCCATGCAGAAAAGACACTTAGCTATCGATCAAGTGCTATTTGAGGTTTTGCAATGTTGTCGATTGCTTGAACTAAAAGATATGTGTCGAATGCCTATATGGAAATGCGATATCCTCGCAAATACATGCCTAATTGTATCGCTGCGGTTGATTTGTGTTACTACCGCGGATTAGATGGTTGATATGAGCAAACATAGCATCAAGCAGATTATTGAAAGCATCGCCCAAAAGGATGGTTTGACAAACACCGGCATTGAAGGCGTTCAGCTCTTTAGAGCAACAACCTCGGTACCCTGCATTCCCGCAGTCTACGAGCCCTGCGTTGTTGCCATCGTGAGCGGCTCCAAGGAGGCAATACTGGATGGTGAACGGCATATTTACGGCGAAGACAAATATCTTTGTTGTCCCATGTCCATGCCAGTGCAGGCTGGCACACCGAACGCCTCTGCAAAGAACCCATTATTTGGCGTGTTCATCTCCCTCGATCAGCGGGTGATGACAGAACTGATAATTGAAATGGGGAACGTTACCAACATCCCAACAAAGCTGTTAAAACAAACCAATGCTCAAGGAATCAAACTTGCCCATTGGAATCATGAGTTCAGCGACACTCTTTCCAGACTAGTGGAGTTACTACCTAACGCGATGGATACGTCCGTATTAGGTAATGCGCGACTTCGCGAAGTCTTATATGCCGTCCTTAAAGGTGATGCGGGTGACTTCATGAAGCGAGCCTTTGGTGCTGGCAACACAATCGCCCGCTCGATTGCTCATATATCCGAGCACTTGGATGAACCAATATCAATCGATGATATGGCCCAGAGAGCCGGTATGAGCCGGGCTGTTTTCCATCGTAAATTTAAGCAGGCGACAACCATGTCGCCAATCCAGTTTGTGAAATCCATGCGTTTGAACAATGCCGCTATGAAGATAGCCAGTGGCGTGGCCATCAATGAAGCTGCGCTCGAAGTGGGATACCTCAGCCCCTCGCAGTTCAGTAGAGAATTCAAACGGACTTATGGCCAGTCGCCGAGGCAATGGATCGACACTCAGCGCCTTCCAACAGGCTTCTTGTAAATGGTGCTTGCTTATTATTGGGATTTGAATGCGTGTCGCCTTTGGCCTCTAAGCGGACCTTCGAACCGGTTTCGATGAATTGATATACTCGAATGATGGCTGGGAGACCTTGGTTGCCACTACGCATCAGAATTCAAATATCAT
>CAWUJF010000445.1:0-3555 GCA_963922405.1 uncultured Hyphomicrobiales bacterium
GGACATTTCCTGAGAGAATAACATAACAGCGGCTATCCGCGGCTCGGTTGCATAGGAAAGCACGCTTTCATTATCCGTATCCACAAATCTGAGCGTAATGTTCAACAACTCCTGATAGGATGACGGAATGATATCCTGACAGGCCTTTACGAAGTCAGCAAAACGGTCCGGTGAAACAAAATATTCATGCAAAATGTCGGTCCGGCTAGGGTCACCATCATCAAGGGTAATCACCGGCTCGTTGATCAGACTGTTGCGGGTAACTTCACCACCGCCGCCCACATTGGGCCCGATGGTTGTTTCGGTGAACCATCTGAGGCTCTTCACCCTGTCCGATCCCACCTGTCTTCTGAATATCTCTCCTGCAGCTTTGCTCAAAAACCCGGAGCCGGAAGCAGGCGGCAGATCGCTCTGATCCTCGGTGGGAGTATAGGTGATCATCAGCGCTTCATCGAAGAACCCGTCTATTGTCACATCCAGCCGTCCATAGGCCATTTGTATGTTCTTGTCGGATTTCAGCTTCTCCATAAACCGGGTCCCGAATTCAGTACCGGGGAACTGCTCGAAGGTGGGAACCAACCGCGAGTTTGGTACCATATCCAGCTCAAGCTCGGTGATAATGCCTGACATGCCATATCCACCCATGGCGAGATTGAACTGATCAGCATTTTCCGTTCGGGAACAGGTGATCATGTCCCCGTCATGACGCATCATCTTGAACGATCTAACCGTGCTGCCCGCAGCACTGAAGGGAACCGGCCATCCATGGGCATTTACGCAAAACGTACTTGCCACGCCAAAATCATTATTGGATTGCATGACTTTGGGTGAAAATCCTACCTTGTCCAGTTCACGGATCACAGTGCTCCAACGTGTTCCCGCGGCAACTGTGTAGATGCTGTTGCTCGGGTCAATCTCAAGCCATTCCTGGTCCATCGTAACCGCTGTGGCTTTTTCAGCGAGGCTCTGCCCACCCATGGAATGACGTGCCGCACTGGCGACAAATGGCCTTCCTTCAGCTTTCGCCTCTCGTAATTCGGCCCGCAATTGGGTTACCAGCGCCTCATCAGGACTGCCCGTCATGGTGATATGTTTTGATACATTGACAGGGGTCAGCAGGCTTGCATCGTTAAGCGTAAGCGGCCCACCCTCACTAGCTGGCAAACGGATTCCCGCACTGAAAGTTTGTTCCGATAATTGTCGGGTGACCAGCACACCTCCCACAAAACCCGCACCAATCAACAGTGATCTCCGGCTAAAATTACCCATGCGAATCCCCTGTAAAATCAAATAAGAATACCGGCTAATATAAATAACAAAGAGTTAATAATTCATTTGGTAAAATTGAGGGATGTTATTTACTAAAATAAGGCAAGTACTGAAGTTCATTGTGCGGACATGCGCAAGCCTTTTCATTGTCTTGCTTGTCGCAGTCTTTGGGTTTCGCGCCAACGCTTATTTTCAGGAAGCGCATGACGCCACAGCACTTTCTCCAACAAACGGCAAATTTGTAGAAACCTCGCAAGGTGTCATGCATGTTTCTGTGTGGGGAGAGAATAATTCGCGCACCTTGCTAATGACACACGGCATGGCTGCCTGGGGTGGCCTGTGGCATGACACGGCAAAGATCATGGCCCAAAATGGCTATCGGGTTATTGCTGTGGACCAACCCCCATTCGGGTTCTCGGATCGTGACGATCCGGATTTTTCAAGAAGCAAGCAGGCTCAAAGACTGAAAGCACTGGAAACAGCATTGGCTCTGGATGAGTACACCCTGCTGGGCCATTCCTATGGTGGAGGGGTGGCTCTGGAAATGGCGCTTCGTCATCCAGAAAACATCAGGAAACTCGTGCTCGTCTGCCCCGTGGTTGGCGTGAGTGAGGATACTCAAACAACTCCAACTCAATTGCCATGGATATTGGAAAATCAGATAATCGCAGAACATCTCGTTTCGCTGACTGTAACCAATCCACTCATGACCGGATTTCTTACCAAACGCTTCATGCATCGCTCCGATAGTCTGACGGATGCCCATGTGGAAATCCTCCAGAGGCCCATGACATTGAAGAATAACACCAGTTTCATGGTCAAATGGCTGCAACAATTCATCAGTCAGGACCCGCAGGCCTTAAGCCGTAGACAGGCCGAAGTGGAAAAACTCTCCGTTCCTGTGAATTTCATCTGGGGTGACAAGGATACGGTAACGCCCATAAGCCAGGGCCAGGATCTGGCAGATATTTTGAACCCCGAAAAATTTCACCGTCTGGAAAATATCGGACACATGCCTCAGCTTGAAGCGTCTTCCCTGTTTAACCGGGCACTTCTGGATGTGCTTTCCACACGGTAGTCACGAAGCAATCCGTTCTTCCAGAAAATGGAGCATCATCGGCCCTTTGCCTTTGATGTCCACAATGCCCCGCTCAGCAAATCTGTAACGATCGTACAAAGCATCCTTTACAGCCTCAGTGACCTGGATTTTGTTAGGCGTGCCGAAAGCCTCCATTCTGGCAGCAGTGTTCACCGTGTCACCCCACACATCATAGGCAAACTTTTTGGTGCCGATCACACCCGCAACCGCTTCACCGGCGTGAATACCGATACGCACCTCAATTCTCTCACCAAGTTCTTCACTCAGCTCCCGGGTCTTGTCCTGAATAGCAAGCGCCAGTTCCGCGATTGCCTGCGTGCTGTCATCAACCGGATCAGGAATCCCCGCCACAACCATATAAGCATCCCCCACCGTCTTGATCTTCTCAAGACCATGGGTCTCCACCAGAGCGTCAAACTCCGAGAATATCCGGTTCAACATTTGCACCAGCTCTTCCGGTGAAAGACGCGCTGCCTTAGGTGTGAAATCCACAATATCAGCGAATAAGACCGCCACATCCGGATGGCGATCCGCAATGATTGCTTCTGGATCAGATTTAAGACGCAAGGCAATCGGATCAGGCAGGATATTCTGCAACAGCATTTCTGAACGGTCACGTTCCTTTTGCAGCTCGTTTTCAGCGTTTTCAGCAACGGCCAGTGCATGCCTGACGGTGAAATACACCGCCAGAAAAATAATGATCATAGACAGGTATTTGATCGTCTGAATGATGAAAAGCGGACGATCCTCAATCGCCGGTCCAAACTCCGGTGCGTAGTAATCGATGACAATATAGGCACCAGCCAGGATCAGCGTTGCAAAAAACGGCAGGCTTTTCCGTTCGGTCCCGAAGATGAAGGGAAGACTCGCCGCTCCAAAAATAAAGAAAGTATGCCCGGCCTGCGCTGTACCGATGTTGAACTGAAAATAGAGCTGGCCCACAACACTGCTCGCGAGCAGATACAGGGGAGCCGCCAGATCTGAAAATCGGTGCAGAAACGGAACCACGGAAATATAAAGACATGTTACGACAATCGTCAGATTTCCAAACGAAAAGGGCGTGCTGCCGGACAACATCAGGAAAATCGAAATCGCAATTAGAAGTCCGATCAGAAGCGTGATGATGATGAAGACAAAGGAATTGATAAACCGCAGCCGGTGTTGCGTGCGCGGTTCATAATTTTCCG
>CAWUJF010000446.1:0-3550 GCA_963922405.1 uncultured Hyphomicrobiales bacterium
GTAAGCAGCAAGAGATAGCCTGTAATAACCGGAGGCATAATCAGCGGAAGATGACAAATGGCATTAAGCAGATGCCAGCCACGAAACCGCCGCGTGGCAAGAATGTAAGCCACAGCCGTTGCCACAGGTAAGGTGATAAGCATGGCAACCAGTGAGACGCGTATCGAAAGACTGACAATCTGCCAGACTTCAGCTGAAAAAAAACTACTCATCCCTGATTGGTAGCCGAAACAGGCAAAAATCCAAAGCGTAGAAATACTTCTTGCGCTTGCGCTGATTTGAGAAACTCCACAAATCCTCTCGCGGAACCGCTTCCCTTAATAGCTGCGGCCACATAATGGATCGGTCTGTGCGTATTCTCAGGAAAGACATAGTGAGCGTTAAGTTCGGGCACCAGTTTCAAGTCCGACTGATAAACAATTCCGGACAATAAGGTGCCTTGTTTGACCGATGAAAGCGCCACACGAACATTCTCGCTGAACACGGCATTAGGCCGAACCGATTGCCAGATGCCAAGCGCTTCCAGCGCCTGTCTTGCATAAATTCCTGCAGGTACACTAACAGGATCAGCCATGGCGAAACGACCGCGCTTCAAGATGTTGAAGCTGTCCCGTGTATTTGCAGATGAAGCGATCACCAATCGGTTGCCCGCAACAACTGCACGAGAAGACGCATCAGTCAGGCCTCGAATTTCTAACCAATCCGCCCAAGCTTCATTTGCTGAAATGAACACATCCACTTTCGCACCTGCATCAATCTGTCTTGCCAAAGTGGACGTGGCGGCGAAGGAATATCTGATTTCACAATTGCATGTCTCTTCGTAAAGCTTGCCAATTTCCTCCAGCGCATCTTTCTGGCTGGCAGCAGCAAATATGAGCATACGATCACCGGCCCATGCTATAGCCGGAACAAGAAACAATACAAAGAACAATACGGTGCGTAGCATTTTGCGGTTTTACCTGAAGCAACCAGAGCTGAAAAGGTAATTCTTTACCTTGCTCACCCGCTTGGGTGCCATTGATACAGCTGTCATCAGGCTTCGAAACCCGCGCCTGGGGCGAAACTCTATTTTTACCGTTTTTGGTTAAACTCTTCAGATTACAAGCAAACCGAACGAGAAATCTTATGACGAGTGCAAGTCTTGATCGCTTTGGTTTCCGGACTTTCCAAAAACGGCAGGCAAGTGAGTGGATATTACGCCTCGTCTCCTTGATCGTATTGTTTGTGGCCGTCCCGGCATTCTATGCTTTTCAATATTCAGTGCACCAGGATTTGGCCGGGAACCTGCTTTCGGGCAAACTCGTCATTGAGTTGGGCGTAAAATACGACAATTACAGCCTCTATTTCCCACCTGTCGAACGTATCTGGTTCAGTCTTGCAAATCAGCTTCACCAGCTGACCGGTGTTCGCCTTGATCTCGTGGCAATCCTGATGACCAGCGCTGCCATTTTGTTCAGCACTGAGCTCGCATACACAATCCGGAAAAAAACTGTGGGTGCAACACCAGCGTTTTTAATCGTTTCAGTGTTGGCTCTGACAATCTTACCTATTGTTTTTAAAAATGTTTTTGGACTAAGGGAACATATGGTTGTTCTCGGACTTTGGCCCTACATTGTACTGCGTGCATCAGACCCTGATTGCAGTAAAGTAAGCACCTCTCTACGCCTTCTTGTGGGAGTTTGGGTGGGCTTTACCCTGCTATTCAAATATCTTTACGCAATTGCAGTTTTGATGATCGAACTTGGCGATGCGTTATTCCAGCGGAATTTGAAAGTTCTTCTACGTCCGGAAAACCTGCTATCCGGTTCGCTTGTTTTCCTCTACTTGCTGTTCTGGCTTGGCTTGCAGCCGGATAACTGGATCGCACTCGACGCTATGAAAAGCGCAATTGATGCGAATTTGAAATCCAATGCTGACTCACTTGTTAATGCGGCTACGGCTCTTTGTGTTGCTTCTGCTATTCTTATTGCCGCTCGCATGTCAGGCGCCGAAATCAGGCTTATCATCATCGGATTTGCCTTGGTTTCAGCAATGATACTGGTAGCCTGGTTCCAGGCACGATGGTACTCGCATCACAAGTTTCCCATACTGTTCAGTTTCATATTCTGCATGTGGATGCTAGGCCCCAGCCTTTCAAAATACATTAAGCTTGCAGTGACGGTCTTGCTATTCACACCAGTATATGACGAGTTTCGCAGCACAGCTTCTTATCAGCATCGCACAGCGGTATTGGAAGAAAGCCTTGCACGCGAGGACATCTCGTTGGCTGGCAAACGCATTGGAATCCTCTCGTTTCACCCCTCACCCTATAATCAGGTGATCAGTTCCGAAAATGGAATGCGATGGACACCAATGATGAACATTGCTTACGTTGCATCCGAATTAAAGAAATTGGATACAGCTGAAAACAAAGGCAGCCCTGCTCCGCCTGTTACCGCCTTTTCACAAGGACGGGAATTATTGCATGACCAGCTGTTAAGGCTTTGGGAAGATCTGCCACCAGACATGTTGATACTGGACAAAACTTTCAAATGGCCATTTAAAAACCTGGTGATCAATTGGGAATACCTATTATCAAAAGATGAACGCTTTCAGGCGATTTTCAAAAACTATACACCACGCTATTCACACGAAAGCCGGAAATTAAGTTACGATGTTTTCATCAGGAAACCTGACTGATCCACTGGCAACAGCTTATGCAGCCTGATAGCGCATACGGGCAAACCGGAATGCGATTATCACGCCGGTAAGGAAAAACGTCACACCAAATGACACAGCTGTGGCAATCATGATTCCCCTTACCCCACTCTCAGGCGCCCAGAGAATACTTAGCCCGAGGTTCAGACAAAGAGCAAGCGCACTCACCGTCGACATGACGAAGATACTCTTTTCATAATGTAGAAATTTCATATTGTGGAAAAAGAAGCCCTGCAACACGATGGCAATCATGATGTAACCCACGAGTGGTATTGCCTTATGAAAACTCTCACCAAGTAAGTAAGGCGCAACCCAGATTGAGAGCAGGTAAATGATACCTCCTGCCACGGACGCTGCAAGGAAATAGGCGCCCGAAACAGAAACCACATCCCTCAATCCACTGTCAGAAATGTTCTTCAACCTGCGGAACAGCCAGGGTGTCCACGCCAGAATGAAGCTTTGATTGACGACCCAGAAAGCGGAAGCGAACAGCGCGGCAACACCGTAAAGCGCGCTTGCTTCCACACCGATATAGTGGGCTGCTACAACCTTGTCGATCATGCCCATTGCCATGATCACCATTCCTGAAGGCCAGTAGATAAGGCCGAATCTAGCGATGTTTCGATAGAATGACCTTTGCGGCATTTTGAAAAACACCGTGGGCCCGTATCCAAGGAACCTGAGCGAAATCAAAGATGCAATAGACATCCCGATCATTCGTCCAAGAATGACGCCACGCCAATCCCAGTCCAGAAGCAGGAATATTCCAATGAATGTCATACTGAGAACAGCTTGCGCGATCTGAGTATAAAGGAACTCCGCCCGCTTCTCATGGAACTGATGAAGGGCAAGT
>CAWUJF010000447.1:0-3539 GCA_963922405.1 uncultured Hyphomicrobiales bacterium
CCCCCCCAGCCGCCCCGCTAGCACCTTTGTATTTACTTTCTCCTGTTCCACCTAGATGTACTTTGTCACCTATTGCACATGCCTAAACCGTTGCGCCAGTTGCACCTTTTTCACCCTGGTGACCCTTTTCACCTTTAGCGCCTGTGGCACCAGTCGCGCCAGTAGCACCACGGTGGCCTTTATCACCTTTATCTGTCTTTGCCAGTTCGTGAGCAGACACCCAACCATCACGGTTTATGTCAGCGTCCGGACGCAGCGCTGTGCGGAGTTCATCATTGCTGATGTACCCGTCTTTGTTTTTATCAGCCTGGAAATGGACTGGTCTGTATGGATTGAATGTCATTTTAATCACCTTGATATAAATGTTTAAACCACGGCCCCACAAACGGGTTTCCCGATGGTGCAAACATGAACAAATGCCAGGCAATAGAAAATTTGTAAGGAATACCGATGGGTGATGCTAACTACGTAGAGGCCTTAAGTAGTAAGCCGGATAAAATTGCGCACAACCAATTTCATACCAATTAACATACCAATAGCATACTTTTAGTTTGATTTATAAAACAGTGTTGATATTCTGCGCTGAGACAAATGGTGAGCAGATGACAGTCAATTTCAATCCCAATCCGCCCGTTCCTTCACACGTGGAAAATCCAGGGCTACTGACCCTTCCGCGTGATCTGGAACGCTATGTGGTTGCCGGCGGTGGTTCAGTGATTGTGGAGATCAATGGCGGGGACACGATCACAGTAATAGACATGGAGGGGCTGCAACCCTGCGAGCTGATCACAGCTGCTTCCAATGGCCGGATGGACGCAACCCTGCTCGATCAAAAAGCCGATACGGATGCGTCCGGGTTTTTGTCTATCCTCAAAGGCAATGACAAGAGCGCCGAGCGGGCGCTGGCCTCGCTTAGAAGACGCAATATCAGCCCGGAAAAAGCCAAAGCGGTTCGTGTTTTCGGTGACGGTTCCCAGGCTGGAAGCCGTGCAGAATTCAAGGTACAGGACAAGGGCTATCTGATCGTTTGCGCACCAGGCGAGCCTATGGATGCGGAACTGCAGAATACAACCACGCCGATTGAACTCTTCATCAAGCGCACCAAACTTCGAAAGCCCGGCGACCATCCTCTGCCGGAACCGCTTGCCGATCCGGTTCTTGATTTCAGGATCCACTGCGCCACCTCGGAAAGTTTCACCGTCAAGAAGGGTGAATATATCCAGATCATTGATGTGGCTGGCAGGCAGTGTTCTGACTTTCAAGCCTTTTCCATGTCCAAACTTGATAAGGGCAATGAACAGCCGCTGGATGCTACCATTACCCGCAGCCTGCTGGGGCTTGCCAATCCGATACCGGGCCTTCCGTCCAAGGCGTTTGATCTGGAAATGGAACCGTTGGTGGAGGTGATCCAGGACACTTGCGGGCGGCACGATGTTTTCATGACCGCATGCAATTCCAGATATTATGCTGATATGGGATATCCCGGACATGTGAACTGCACTGATAATTTCAACGGGTCACTGGACAGTTTCGGCATCAAGGCGCGCAAGGGCTGGGAAGCGCTCAATTATTTCTACAACACCAATGTGGATGACCAGAACCAGATCTATTTTGATGAACCCTGGTCGCGTCCCGGCGACTATGTGCTGATGCGCGCATTGACCGATCTGGTCTGTGTGGCCTCGGCCTGCCCCTGTGACATTGACGCGGCCAATGGCTGGGAACCCACCGACATCCACCTACGCACCTATAAAGCTGATGAAACTTTCGAACGAGCAACGGCCTTCAGAATGACAACCGACGCAACACCAGAACTGACCAAACAGACGGGCTTTCATGAGAGGTTCTCTTCCATGACCCGCGATTTCACCGAGTATAACGGCTATTGGCTTGCCAACCGTTTCAACAATGAAGGCCCTACCGAAGAATATTGGGCGGCGCGGGAAAAAGTGGTGGTAATGGATTTGTCACCCTTGCGGAAATACGAGATCACCGGGCCGGATGCAGAAGCATTGATGCAGTATTGCGTGACGCGCAACATCCGCAAACTGTCTCCGGGACAGGTTGTCTACACTGCGATGTGCTACGAGCATGGCGGAATGATTGATGACGGAACGGTCTTCCGGCTTGATCAGGACAATTTCCGCTGGATAGGTGGCAATGATCTTTCCGGTCTGTGGTTGCGTGAACAGAGCGAAAAACTGGGGCTCAAGACATGGGTGCGTAATTCCACTGATCAGCTGCATAACATCGCGGTTCAGGGACCGTCGAGCCGTGATCTTCTGAAAGAGATCATCTGGACCGCCCCTAACCGCCCGGAAGTGGGCGAGCTTGATTGGTTCCGCTTTACACCGGGTCGCATCAAGCATTTTGAGGGCGCACCGGTTGTGGTTTCCCGTACGGGTTATTCCGGTGAATTGGGTTACGAGGTTTTCTGCCACCCGAAAGATGCCAATGAAGTGTTCGACGCGGTCTGGAGTGCAGGCGAGAAATACGGGATCAAACCGCTGGGGCTGGAAGCGCTTGACATGTTGCGCATTGAGGCCGGACTTATTTTTGCCAATTACGAGTTTGATGACACAACCGACCCGTTTGAGGCGGGGATCGGATTTACCGTTCCATTGAAAACCAAGGAAGACACGTTTATCGGGCGTGACGCACTGATTGAGCGCAAGGAACATCCGCAGAAAAAACTGGTGGGTCTCGAAATCCATTCACAGGAAGTGGTGGCAAACGGCGACTGTATCCATATTGGCCGTCCCCAAATCGGTGAGGTTACCAGCGCCATGCGTTCTCCGGTTCTGAAAAAGAATATAGCGCTTGCTCGCGTTGACATCGTGCATTCAGAACCCGGCACCGAAGTGGAAGTGGGAAAACTGGACGGACATCAAAAACGCCTTCCGGCGACAGTCTGCGCCTTCCCGCATTATGATCCGAAAAAGGAACGTCCACGCAGCTGATCTAACGGCTAATCTGTTCGTGGCACTATCTATCGGTTGCAAACCTGCCCGCATGTGTTTTTTATCAAGCTAAAGACATTTGAGGGAGGTGAGCCGTGGCTGAAGAACATGATGCTGCTGTGATGGAAAATCTTTACTGGTGGGGCATTCCCACCCTGTTTCGTTGTGAGCAGGGAACTCCGGAGGGAAAGGATATTGTGCTCGCTGGTGTCCCCCATTCCACCGGCAATGGCACGACGGAACGCGATCAGCATCTGGGTCCCCGCTCCGTACGCAATGTTTCTGCAGTGCAACGGCGGATGCATTCGCAATTCCGGCTCGACCCGTGGAGTGCGGCCAGTATCGCAGATGTGGGTGATGTGCCCTTTCCCAAAGCAAACGATAATGAAGATTGCATCGAGCGTATCACTGAATTCTACAAGAACATCGATCAGGCTGGTGCAAGGCCCGTCTCGATCGGTGGTGACCATTCAATAACCGGTGGCATTGTGCAGGCGCTTGGCAAGGGCAATCTCACTGGTGGGGAGCCGGTTTGTTTCCTGCACCTTGATGCTCATACGGATGTGTTCACCAAGGTGG
>CAWUJF010000448.1:0-3525 GCA_963922405.1 uncultured Hyphomicrobiales bacterium
TGTCCAACCCTGGCATATGGTTGTGCTGTCCCCTGAAAATCTTCAGCACTTCAAAGCCTTGATGAATGAACGCATGTCCGGCAAACCGCACCCGGATGGTGAGAGCCCGGAATATCAGGTTTATCCACCAAAACTGAAAGAACCGTATCGTACAGCCAGATATGAAGTTGGTGAAGAAATGTACGGCTTATTAGGCATTGGTCGCGAAGACAAACAAGCGCGACTGGCCTGGTTTGCAAACAACTTCCAATTCTTCGATGCGCCAGCTGCTTGTTTTTGTTTTGTCGATCGTGTGATGGGCCCGCCGCAATGGTCTGACCTCGGCATGTATCTGCAATCGGTTATGCTCCTGTTTCAGGAGAACGGAATTGATACATGTGCTCAGGAATGTTGGAGCCAATACCCGAAAACGGTGAGTGAGTTCTGTGGAATGCCGGATGACCTGATGTTGTTTTGCGGTATGGCGATCGGTTATCGGGACGAAACTCATTCTGTAAATGAACTGCGCACAAAACGCCTGCCTGAAGACAGTTGGTTAACGGTTATCTAGCTAACCGTAGACACCACCGTCTTCGTTAGCCCGTGTACAAATCAATCGAGATGTGTCCACGGCAGCCGTTCGATGTTTGAGGGAAGCAAGATATTCCGGATCCTGAATCATATCCAGAAATGCCTGTACTGACGGGTATTGGGCCATGAAAACCAGATCCCAAGCTTCATTATCAGGCCCGACTACGGTCATCTCTCCACTGCCCGACCAAACAATCTTGCCACCTACTCGGCTGAAAATCGGCCCTATTTGATGCGTGTAAGATGCATACGCCTCACGGCCGGAGCAACTCGTCCCGTCCTTATAAACGGCGGTGCCGTTTAACTTGATCAGGTTGAGCATTGTGATTGGAGTATCAATTGAAAGCGCAGCCAAACTCTCGAAGACTTCTGGATCTGCGTTTACAAATTTGTTCATTCTAACTACCTGCTTGGCGCAAAATCCACACTTCCGGTCTCCTCATAAGACCCCTTTGCATTATCAAAGCGCATGAACACAGACTTGAAACCACCTTCATCCTCAGTGGTTACAATCTGTCTCATTCGGCTTAGATTACCTGTATTTTTATCAACCATGGAGGTGGAAATAATCAACTTGTCACCCACAATCTGGCTGCTGGACTTTGTAATCTCTGTGTTCGGATTTGGTGAGAGGAAAGACCCAATCACTTTTCCATCCTTAACTTGCAATTGTCCTTCAACATTAGTCTTGCCCTGGGTTGTTGCGCATCTTCCTTTGATGCTGAGCGCAGACACATCCACGTCAAAAACATTGCTGACCCGGCAATTAACTTTCTCTGTCTGCCTCGCAATACCCACAATTGCTTCTCCGGAACCTTTGAAGTTGCCTTCCAACTCCTGAAGGAAATCAGATGCGGAAATAATTTCCGGTTCGTTTGACGGGTCTTCTGATAGTGCCGCTTGCTGTCCATAAGCACTGCTTGAATAAACAAGGGCCAATGAAATAAGAAACATTCTACAATTCATATTCAATCTGCAAACTCTAATTAATTTCGTTCAGTACTCTTCTTATCCGACCAAACTCGGCTCAACGTCAGTAGATTCGCTGGGAGTATGATTAGGTTGGTAAATAACGCAACACACAAAATTGCAATTATTAATTTCCCAATAATCGGTAAAATTGGCAAAATACTGGTGATGATAACGGAAGTTGAGATACATATTATCAGAGTGCTCGCACCCAAAGCGGGTGCAACTTCAATCACCGCATCTTTCAGAGCTACAGAAAATTCCTTGCCTGACCCTAGCTCTTCATGCAGCACATTTATCACGTGAACTGCGTTATCAATCGCAATTCCGAACGCAAGTGTTAGAGCCACGACCTCGGTCACATTTATCCCACCGCCCTGCGCAAAGATGACGCTTTCCATGAGCAGAATGGGAAAAAGATTCGGCACCAAAGCTGCAAATGCAAAAAATGCTGAGCGTGTTGCTACCCCCACTAGGACAACGCCAAGCAGAACAGCGATAAGTAAATTTTGCCGTAACTCATTGATTATTTTTGAAAATTCAGTTGCCAGCAAAATGGGAAAACCGGTTACAGATATCTCTTCACCATAGGGAAGCTTTGCCAAACTTGCATTGATCTGATCGATTAATACGGACGTTTCAGCAATGGATTGATTTGAGGCAATACGCATCGAAACCAGCATCATTGATCCATCTTTTGAAAGATAACCGCGTCTTGTCTCTTCGGGTGCCTGATTAAGTGTGTTGGCTAACCGGGTCGCCACTTCCTCATCGAATTTACCCCAGAGCAGGTCTAACGAGAATATACTGTTTGATTCGAAATCGTCCTGCAGCAAGCGAGTTACCTCACCAAGACGCTGACGATTGGCTGGTGAGATCATATTACCGTTATCAACGGTCGGAACCATGAAAAACACAAAAGAACGCCCACCAAAAACATCATTGGTTAAACGTTCAGCCTGTAGAGTTTTTGATTCGGTAGGCAGGTAATCTGTAATTCGGTAATCCGGTTGCAACAAAGTATGTACGTAAAACAGCAAGAAAATAACTAGACAGGAAATCAAGCTAATTAAGCGTGGCATAGTCGACAAAGCCCTGTAGGCAGCATTGCCAAAAGCCAGGCTGGGTTCAGAACTGTCCTTGGATTTTATTAGGTTAAATCGTATGAGCCAATGGCCCAAAACAGGAATGCCAATGATAACAGCAAGGAATGCCAACGAAACGAGAAATACACCAATCCAGGCAAATTCCACCAGGGCCTCACTGGATGAGAGCGCAAATGAAGAAATCGCAAAGGCCGTTGTAATAGAGGTCAAGGCAGAAGCCGGACCGACACGACGAATAGCCTCTTCAAGATTGTTTGTAAGTTCCTCTTTGGTTGGATTGCCAATCTTGAGGTTCAATTTGTTCCAGCGATGGTACAAAACGATTCCATCAGCATAAGCCAGAATCAACGCAAGCGTGGGCAATACGGTCGTAAGGTAACTGATGGGCACGCCAAAGAGACCAAACACACCGATACCCCAGATAGCCGTGAGAATAGGGGCAAAGGCGCAAACCATTGCAGCTAGCATGTTTCTGAAAAACAGCATTGCCACTATAGCCCCAAGCGCAAGACCGAAAAGCGTAAGCCTCACCTGATCCTGAATAAGCGTTTCCAGAATAGTCACCGATATCGGTGTTAGTCCTGCATAAAATATCTCGAAGTCGTCAGGAGCCACAGACTCAACAGCAGCGACTACACCCTTGTAAGCTTCAATCGCCCAGGCATCGGTCCCATTGTCCACCCCCAAGTCCAACGCAACCATCATCAGCGCTGCATTTTCCTCCAGCGAGATAAAACTCTCGGCCTGGGGGTATTCTTTCAGAATATAATCAATGGTTTCCTTAGCCTGTGCGTCAGACTCGATCGTGGTCGGAAATATCTGCTGTAATGCCCCTGTTTCAGGTTCAGGTTCCGGGATCGAGAAAAGTGTTATTGCACTC
>CAWUJF010000449.1:0-3524 GCA_963922405.1 uncultured Hyphomicrobiales bacterium
CGAGCTTTTCTTCAATTGTCATCACGTCCGCCATGATCTGACAGGGATGGGTGTCATCCGTCAGTCCGTTAATAACCGGGACCGTGGAATTTTCGGACAGTTCCAGCAGACGGTCATGTGCAGTGGTCCTAATCATGATCGCATCAACATAACGCGACAGTACCTTCGCTGTATCGGCAATGGTCTCACCACGACCAAGCTGCATATCGCTGCCTGACAGAAAAAGGGTCTCACCACCCAGCTGTCGCATACCCACATCAAAAGATACACGCGTTCTCGTGGAGGGTTTATCAAAGATCATAGCAAGAATTTTCCCCTCAAGCGGTCGGTGTCCGCGAGGGTCCGTCTTCAGGCGATGTGCGTTTGACAGAATAGATTTGAGTTCGCTTTCCTCGACAGCAGAGATATCGAGGAAATGCTTTGGTTGAGAAGTCATCGTTCTATCCGTTCTGAGCTGCTCTTACCTGATCAAGGGATTGGATCATCTTTTCACGGATCACCGAGATATCCTCATGAGTTACCACAAGCGGTGGCAAAACACGGATTACATTGTTACCGGCGCCCACAACCAGAAGGCCTTTATCACGCATTGCGGCAACAATATCCAAATTCAGCACTTTAGCTTTCATGCCCATTAGCATGCCGACGCCACGCACATCCTCGAGCAGATCGGGATAACTATCCACCAGCTCTGCCATGTGTTGGCGAAACAGGATCACTTTTTCATTTACAGTGTCCAGAAAGCAGTCTTCCAGAACCACATCCAAAACCGCATTACCTATGGCCATCGCCAGAGGATTGCCTCCAAATGTGGATCCATGCGTGCCCAAAACCATTGCCACGGCCACTTCCTCGCGTGCGAGGCATGCACCCATTGGAAATCCACCGCCAATACCCTTGGCTATACCCATGATGTCCGGTTCCACGTCAAAGCGTTGGTGGGCAAACAGTGTGCCACACCGTCCAACGCCAGTTTGCACTTCGTCAAAAATCAGGAGTATCCCATGCTCATCGCATAGCTCACGCAAGCCTTTCAGGCATTGTCCGGGCACTTCACGGATGCCGCCTTCGCCTTGAATAGGCTCGACCATGATCGCTGCGGTTTCATCATCGATTGCTGCTTTTAACGCGTCATGATCACCGAATGGCAAGTTGATAAAACCGGGAGACCGGGGGCCAAACCCTTCCAGGTATTTTTCCTGGCCACCAGCAGCAACTGTGGTTGTGGTTCTGCCGTGGAACGCACCTTCAAAGGTGATGATATTCACACGCTCGGGATTTCCCTGAGCATAGTGATAACGACGCGCAGTCTTGATAGCGCATTCCATCGCCTCGGCACCGGAATTTGTAAAAAACACCCTGTCTGCAAAAGTATTGTCGCACAAACGACCAGCCAGTTTGGCCTGACCTGGAATTTCAAACAGATTTGAAAGATGCCAGATTTCATCAGCCTGCTTCTTGAGGGTCTCAGTAAGATGAGGATGTCCGTGCCCCAGCGCATTAACAGCGATACCTGAAGTACAGTCAAAATACTCGTTGCCATCAGTATCGTACAATCGAGCACCTTCGCCCCGAGCAAACTGGATTTTCGGGGGTGCATAGATATCAAATGTATGCTGCTCTTTGCCCATTGTACTACTCCGAATAAAAATAAAAAACCCGCCATCAAGACGGGCCGCTGATCATATTCATTTGCAAATTTGTTTCGAGGCCCCAAGATAGTCATCGAGGCCTGTGCGGTCAAGCGTCATCTTGTTTTGGACGACCTGACGCTGCGGAATAACTTATCCACAAACACAATCTAAAATCTGAAATTCTGATTCAGCTTTCCACAAGTTTCTGAAATGCGATTCCCAATCTTGGGGATATCGAGAAAAAATGATTCGATCTCACACGGGGACTCTTGAAAGCGGAGTCCGTGCCTGTTTTATTCGACCTGCAAGCAAGAAGCAGGACCCTAAGGCGGACCTGGAGTTTTAGAGTAACAACGAGAGCAACAATATTTCAATCCGGAAAAGTCATTTTTCTGGAACGGGGATGGATTCTAAGTAGTTTGGAGAACTGAATGTCTTGGACAGACGAACGAGTGGCAACGCTCACTAAGCTGTGGGCGGATGGTCTTAGTGCAAGTCAGATTGCGGCAGAACTGGGTGGGGTAACCAGAAATGCCGTTATAGGTAAAGTACATCGGCTGGGACTTTCCGGCCGGGCAAAAACAACCAGCTCAGGAATAAAACGCGCAAAGCGAGCAACTTCGAGCCGAAGCAGCTACAATTCAAAGCCGCGCACTACCAAGAATGGTGGTAGCGGGAATGCGAATCTGAGGCTGATTGCTGCTCCGATCATTGAAGACATTCCGGTGCCGGAATCCAAGAAACTTGATCTGGTTGATTTAACAGAAACTACCTGTAAATGGCCGCATGGTGATCCTGCGAACGGTGATTTTCATTTTTGCGGTAACAAGACCAAAGAAGGATCACCCTATTGCGAATACCACTGTCGAATGGCCTATCATCAGCCGGTTGACAAGCGACGCGAGAAACGTGCGGCTGCCGGATAATATTTCGCTAAATCGTTGTAATCATTAAACCCTTTGTCTCTGCAACAAAGGGTTTTTTGTTTCAGGCAACCAGAAACTTGTCGTCCAGGGAGTAGCCCGCACCTCTCACTGTGCGGATAGGATCAGCTTCCCTGCCCCGGCAAATGGAACGGCGAAGACGGCCGATATGCACATCTACTGTACGCTCATCCACGTAATTATCATGGCCCCAGACACCATCGAGAAGTTGCTCTCGCGAGAAAACGCGGCCTGGAGCACTCATCAAAAACTCCAGAAGCTTGTACTCGGTCGGACCCAACTTGACTTCTCTGCCATTTCTGTGAGCCCGGTGGGTTTCGCGATCAAGCTCGATATCGCCTGCCTTAAGCAGTGAGGATATTTTCTGCGGACTTGAACGACGCAGCATTGCTTTTACACGGGCCATCAATTCAGGCACAGAAAAGGGTTTGACCACAAAATCGTCAGCACCAGTCGACAATCCACGGACACGCTCCGACTCCTCACTGCGCGCGGTCAACATGATGATTGGAAGATTTTCGGTTTCATCGCGCAAGCGAATTCTGCGGCAAAGCTCTATGCCGGAAAGACCGGGAAGCATCCAATCCAGTAACAACAGGTCCGGTACGGTTTCCCTGAGCCTGAGCTCAGCGTCGTCACCGCGAGACTGGACCTCAACTTCAAACCCTTCGGCTTCAAGATTGTAACGTAAGAGCTCGGAAAGAGCCTCTTCGTCTTCAACAACCATAACTTTTGGATGCATCCGTCACCTCTCTCAAGTATATGCAATCGCCATCAGTGGTGGGAAACCAAACCTAGAAACTTGCAGCAACCTATGTCTGATCTCCAGCAATGTCGTAACTGCCTGTTTTCATGTAATAAATTGTTTCCGCCAGATTTGTTACATGGTCACCGATACGCTCCATATTTTTGGCGCAGAATAGAAGATGCGTACAATAGGTGATGT
>CAWUJF010000450.1:0-3523 GCA_963922405.1 uncultured Hyphomicrobiales bacterium
TGCAATCATGCGCTCTGCTGTGGCGCTTGGAGCAGACTATCTCATCACCACCAGTCGCTTTTCACCGGTTGAAAGCGGAGTGTTGGCAAAATCGGCTTCCGGTGCACTCGACATCATCCATCATGTGGAAGTGCGCAATCTGGCGGAAACGCTCGAAGCGCTTCACGATCAAGGATTTGCGACAGTGGGCCTTGATAGCGAGGAAGCGGTGCCTTTCGAAGAACTGCCGAAAACGAGCAAGATTGCCCTTGTTCTGGGTGCAGAAGGCAAAGGCCTGCGCCAGAAGACGCGCGCCACGTGTCATCATCTGGCCAAGCTAGACATGCCCGGCCCGATCAAATCGCTCAATGTTTCGAATGCGGCTGTGCTTGCGCTTTATCTTTGCCGGACAAAGCTCACCTAGAACTACCCGAATACCAGATGTTCGCGTTGCACGAATTGCGGGTCTTCGCCCAACATGGAAACCAGTGCTTCAATTTCCCCACGCTCCTGGCGCCAGCCAATATAAGCCTGTTGGTGCTCTGCACTTTCCCATACTTCATGGACGATAAATGACATGTCATCAGCGTTAGCTGAGCAAGATATGAGGTGTGCACCTTCAAATGCAGCAGTATCAGGCAAAATGGCCTGCAAAGTCTGATACAGCTTGTCGTAGTTTTCCTTGTCTTTGGCTTTCAGATGTAAATCGATCACGACTGACATGTCGGGGCTCCTCCTGTGAATATCGGTTCACAGGATGGAATGCTTTGAAGATGGATGCAAGGGTGTGAAACCTGTCCAATAGGCCAATTTACCTATGGTCGTCTGCTTACCACCATTTTTCCGGTGCGAAGGAACCAGCTGCACTTTCAATCACATGACTTGCCTGGAAGAGCATTTCTTCGTCAAACGGCTTGCCGATCAGTTGCAGCCCCATGGGCAGACCTTTGTTATCAAGGCCAGCCGGTACAGCAATGCCCGGCAGACCTGCCATGTTTACGGTCACGGTGAAGATGTCGTTGAGGTACATTTTTACCGGGTCCGCTGCCATTTCCTCGTCACCGATCTTGAAGGCGGAAGACGGGGTTGCCGGTGTCAAAATCGCATCAATGCCAGCGTTGAACACGTCTTCGAAGTCTTTCTTGATCAGTGTGCGAACCTTTTGAGCGCGCAGGTAATAAGCGTCATAGTAGCCGGATGAGAGCACATAGGTTCCGATCAGGACGCGGCGCTGAACCTCATCGCCAAATCCTTCAGAGCGGGTTTTCTCGTACATGTCGGTGATGTCATCGCCTGTTACGCGCAGTCCGTAACGAACGCCATCATAACGTGCCAGGTTCGACGAAGCCTCAGCTGGCGCAACAATATAATAGGCAGATAGCGCGTATTTGGTGTGCGGCAGGGAAATGTCGACGATTTCAGCACCTGCATCACGGTACCACTCAATGCCCTGCTGCCAAAGCGCTTCGATCTCTTCCGGCATATCATCCACGCGGTACTCTTTCGGAATACCGATTTTCTTGCCCTTCATGGATCCACCAATGGCAGCTTCATAATCCGGCACGGGCAAATCAACAGAGGTTGTGTCTTTGGTATCCACGCTTGCCATGGATTTGAGAAGGATCGCTGCATCCCGCACATCACGGGCGATCGGACCTGCCTGATCGAGTGACGAAGCAAACGCGATGATACCCCAGCGCGAACATCTGCCATAGGTTGGTTTGATGCCGACAGTACCGGTGAATGCGGCAGGCTGGCGGATTGAACCACCGGTGTCAGTGGCTGTGGCGCCTGCGCAAAGATGTGCTGCAACCGCTGCTGCAGAACCACCCGATGAACCACCAGGAACAAGTGAAGTGTTATCACCCTTCACCTTCCAAGGGTTAGTCACAGGACCGTAGTATGAAGTCTCGTTGGAAGAGCCCATGGCGAATTCATCCATGTTGAGCTTACCAAGCATCACTGCCCCGTCGTTCCACATGTTCTGAGTGACAGTAGACTCATATTTAGGACGGAAACCATCGAGAATATGGGAGCAGGCCTGGGTATGAAAATCCTTGGTGCCGAACAGATCCTTAATGCCAACGGGAATACCCTCCAGATCACCCGCCTCGCCCTTGGCAATCTTCTCATCAGAAAGAGCAGCTCTTTGTCTGGCGTGATCCGGTGTCACTTCAATATAGGCATTGAAGACCTCGTTAGCGGCTTCAATCGCGCTCAGATAAGCATCCGTCAATTCAACGGATGTGATTTCCTTTGCAAGCAGTTTTTCGCGGGCTTGAGCAATTGTAAGGTTGGTTAGTTCAGACATTTCTCTTCTTTTTCAATCATTTATGGCAGCTCAAAACTGCAGTTATTGGCATATGCGATATTCTCTGGACACGTAATTCAGAGCGTCAGTTTCAGGATTAAACGGTTTTTCGAGACGTGCAGACATCAACTGCATGAGTTCAGTGAGGACGTATTCGTTCTGGGATTGAACCGAGACGCTTTCCTCACCCTTGTTATGGATCAACGTGACCAGGTCAGGCCGGTTGATACCGCTGTCATCTCCGCAATTTGCCTGGGCGACGGCCAGATAAACTTCGCCGGTGTCGGCATCTTTGTCCATCTGGAAGCCTAAGAATGTGCAGGCAAACTCAAGGCCGAAAATCCCTTCCTTTGAAAGTTGCAGACTGTCATCCTCTGTCACGTCACCGCATTTGGACGGATCTGTTGAATATACCGTTTCCTTCAGGAACGAAGGTAGCTCTTTGGCAACAGCCAAAGCGGTCCAGTTCAAACAGATTGTGACAAGGAATATCAGTCGAAGCATTGGATGGGCCTACTCGATGACTTTCGGCACCATGAAGAAGTCATCTTCGCTTGCAGGCGCGTTGGCGGTGATGTCTTTTACCCTGTCGCCATCGTTGACTTCATCAACTCGTTTTTTCATGTCCATCTGCACAACAGAGGTCATGGGTTCCACATTTTCCACGTCGACTTCATTGAGTTGCTCGACAAAACCCAGAATGGCGTTTAACTCACCCTGCATTTTCTCGGCTTTGCTATCGTCCACAGCAATACGCGCAAGCTTTGCTACGCGTTTTACGGTATCTTTATCTACAGACATTTCCTGCTATCCCAAAAGACAATAATTCTCCCCGCTTAACGGGAGATTTCCCTGTTGCGTATAGACGCGTGTAAGGGATGATTCAACTGAAAAGGTTGCCGCAACCGGATGGAGACGACCTAGAGCTCCAGCTCGCCGCCGACTTCCATGACGCTCACACGGTTTGAATCGCTCCCCATTGCTTCCAGGAATTGACCTGCATCGGGGTCAATGATCGGGAACGAACCGTAGTGACACGGGATAATGGTTTCAAAATTGAAAAACCGCTGGCAGGCCATCGCTGCAACCTTGCCACCCATTGTGAACCGGTCACCGATAGGCACAATACCCACCGCCGGTGAGTAGATTTCATTGATCAATGCCATGTCACCAAAAATGTCCGTATCCCCCATGTGATAGACCGATTTATCACCTTCAGGCTGGATGATCAGA
>CAWUJF010000451.1:0-3519 GCA_963922405.1 uncultured Hyphomicrobiales bacterium
AACAGGTGCCTGGCTTGTAGAGGATGATCCTTATGGTTCGTTGAATTATGAGGGGCCATTACCACCAAGCGCATTGGACATCTCTTCCCGCTCGCAGACTGCTGAACTTTATGATGGACAGGTCGTTTATCTTGGAACCATGTCCAAGCTTGCTTCACCAGGTTTGCGTATCGGTTGGGCTATTGCAGCCTCAGAAATGATTGAAGCCCTGACGCTTGCAAAGCAGGGCTCGGACATGTGTACCAGCGGGATCACACAACGAATTGCGTTGGAAGTGCTGAAGTCCGGAATAATCGAAGAAAATCAGCCGAAGGTCGTTGAGCTTTACAAAAACCGAAGAGACGCGCTTTGTGCAGCGATGAAGGAGCATCTTTCCGAATGGTTTGAATGGGAAATCCCGGAAGGGGGAATGTTTGTCTGGGCAAAGGCGCGGGATCCTCGCATAAACACGGATCGCCTGTTCAAGATTGCCATCGAGGAAAAGGTTTGTATTTCACCGAGTAGCGTTTTTGATGCACACGGAAAATACAATCAGGGCATACGGACCAACTTCACATTGAATAACGAGGACAACCTTCACGAGGCGGTGCGCCGGTTAGCCAAGGCAACACAGCGCCTATTGAAAGAGGCTGTTTGAATGTCAAATGCACCGGTTTATGAAATTGATCCGCAAAAGTTCTGGCGAGATCCATATCCGGACCTGAAATCAATGCGCGAAAACGCGCCAATTGCCTACGTGCCACAGTTGGACGCGACTTTGCTTACCAAACGTGATGACATCTTTGTTTGCGAGAAGCACATTGAGTGTTTTTCGTCAGATCAACCGGAAGGGTTGATGACTGTTCTGATGGGCCAGAACCTCATGCGTAAAGACGGCTCTCCTCATATGGAGGAGCGAAAAGTGATCTTTCCCACGGTGTCACCGAAGACGGTGAAGATGGTCTGGGCGCAACAATTTGAAAAGTTAACCGAAGAAGTGCTCGATCGTGTCTATCCATTGGGAGAGGTGGATATTGTCAAAGATGTTGCCATGCCGATTTCTGCGGAAGCGCTTAAGGCTATTACCGGTTTGACGAATATGTCCTGGCAGGAGATGGATCGTGTGAGCCAGGGAATGATTGACGGGTGTGCCAATTATGCCGGTGACAGACAAGTGGAAGAGCGATGTCATGATTGTACGGCATCCATTGATCGGCACATCGATGAGCGCATTCCAGAGCTTTTGGAAAATCCCGACAGTTCACTACTTTCCGTTCAGTTGGCTGCTAATTTGGCACCTGAAAAATACAGGGCAAACATCAAACTTGCCATTTCCGGTGGGCAGAATGAACCGCGCGATGTGATTGGCGGCCTCGTGTGGACAATGTTGACGCATCGGGATCAAATGGCATTGATATCCGAGGGTGCAAATGAATGGATTGATGCCTTTGAGGAGTATGTGCGTTGGATCTCTCCAATCGGCATGTCGCCTAGGCGAATGGCGCAGGAGCATACTTTCAACGAAGTGACCTTCGATCCTGAAGATCGAGTGTTTCTAATGTTTGGTTCTGCAAACCGGGATGAGGAAAAATTCGAACATCCAGATCGTTTTGATATGAGGCAGGATAATTCGGCGGCTATTGCCTTTGGTGCCGGTCCACATTTCTGCGCGGGTGCGTGGGCCGCGCGAAGTCTGATTGCTGACTATGCAATGCCAATGATCTTTGATCGACTTCAGAATTTGCGTTTGGCAGGTGAGGTGGCGTTCGGTGGCTGGGCGTTTCGAGGGCCGATTTCACTGCCGGTTGCCTGGGACACCGGCAGCTAAGCCTTTCCGTTTGTTTACTTCAGCTGATCCAATAATCCGAAGCCTCGGGCAGCGACTACTGGATCGAAAATCTCAACATATTCAGTGATCTTGCCTTCTTTATTGAAACGGAAGGTGGAGTAGTAATTGTTTGCATATGTGCCCGCATTGTCCTTGAGTTTAATTTCGCCGCGATAGCGAACAAAGACGATATACGGATCTTCCGTTGCCAGAATTTCCTCGATCATGAACTGCATGCCATCAAAGCGTGTGGGAACCGGTGTCCAGTATGCAAGCAGTTCTTCCTTCCCCTTCGCACCTTTCGGGAAAATACCTGCGTTGTAGGTATTAACCTGTGATCCGTTTTCTGCAAACAGGTCAACGAATGCCGGAATGTCTTCGCTCTCCAAAACGCTAAAGAAAGTGCGGACTCGTTCCTTGTTTCGCTCTGCTATTGTTATTCTGTTTCCAGGCAGAGCTTTAGACTTAGCTGCTTCAATAGCCGGGGCAAACACATCTCTGGTGCCGGTTTCGTTTTCCAAGTTGAAGGTCATGGAAGTGATCTTCCATTGATCGTCGGCTTCGATGAAATTGTAAGCGTAATGACCTTCCACCTGCCAGTACAGGTCAGTTATCCAGTGCGATGCTGTTACGTTTGCGCGTGCTGTTGCGGTTTTGCCAGAAACATCCACTTCAATATCTGAAATGGCATGCCGTGTGCGATCAAACCCGGGTAATACAGCCACCCATTCCTGCATCAGTTGCAGCGGTTCCTTGGTGGTCGCTTCTTGTCCGTTGAGCGAAGAGTAATCAAGCGTGAACTCATCAGCATACAGTCGGGAAAGGGCATCGAACTCTCCCCGGTCAGCAAAGACTGCCACGCTTTCTACGATACTCGCGATGGCAGCTTCATCTGAGGTCAAATTCTTCATGGGTTTCTCCTGCGCGTTTGCAGTTGTGATAATGAGTAGGGTTACGAGTGATATCAGGGTTCTGGTCATGATCAGGTGCTCCGGATGAAGTCTGCCACCGCATCTGATGCGGCCTTGACCACATCTGAGCGATCGTAGAAATCGAACTGGCTCACATCCTCTCCAAGCCAGATTTTTTCAAGCGGTGCCCGGGTGCGCGCTTCATAGGCTTGGGCTCCAGCAGGCAAGGCAATGGAAGGTGATCCCACCATCAAAACCGGCTTTGACAATCGATCGGCTGACAATTGAGCATCATATGTGAGCCACGGCTTCCAACTGGCGACGGAGAACTTGTTGTCATAGGCCGGGATCAGGCCACGTTCTTCTTCGGTGTAATAAGGTGCCTGATACATGACTGAGTTTTCGTCCGTATCACTTGCACCAATGAGTACCTTGTCTACTGCGCCTTCAGCTTCGCTTGCTGCAATGAGACCGGCAACTGTTTCTGTGCCACCATAAATGCCTTCCGCCATCTTCGGATCGTGCAACCACGGTGCAACGAGAGCCAGTTTTGTGAGCTTGTCACTGTCCGCCACTGCAGAGGCCATATAGCCTGAGGAAGCACAGACGCCGAGACCAGAGATAGCTCCAGCATCCACTTCATCCAATGTGGCGAGAAAATCAGCGGCTGCATGAATATCGGCGGTTTTTACCACTGGATCTTCCACATATCGGGGCGATCCCTCGCTTTCACCCCATCCGGTGAAATCAAAAGCGAGGCTCACAAACCCACGCGCTGCCAGCTCACGGGCATAGGTACCT
>CAWUJF010000452.1:0-3516 GCA_963922405.1 uncultured Hyphomicrobiales bacterium
TTGGCCCCGATCAGGTGAAGATGATCATGATTGATCCGAAAATGCTCGAACTTTCAATCTATGATGGCATCCCACACCTTCTCACGCCTGTTGTGACAGACCCGAAAAAGGCTGTTGTCGCATTGAAATGGTCCGTGCGGGAGATGGAAGAACGTTACAAGAAAATGTCAAAAATCGGCGTTCGTAACATCGATGGATACAACGCTCGTGTGAAACAGGCCCAGAAATCTGGTGAGCGCATGACCCGCACGATCCAGACTGGTTATGATCGCGATACCGGCGAAGCGATCTACGAAACCGAAGAATTGCAGATGGAGCCAATGCCATACATCGTGGTCATTATCGATGAGATGGCAGATCTGATGATGGTCGCAGGCAAGGATATTGAAGGAACAGTCCAGCGTCTTGCTCAAATGGCACGTGCTGCAGGGATCCATGTGATCATGGCTACTCAACGCCCATCAACCGATGTGATCACAGGTACAATCAAAGCGAACTTCCCCACACGGATTTCGTTCCAGGTTACATCGAAGATTGATTCGCGCGTTATGCTTGGTGAGAGCGGCGCGGAACAATTACTTGGCATGGGTGATATGCTTTACATGGCTGGTGGCGGAAGAATTCAGCGCGTGCATGGTCCATTTGTTGCGGATGAAGAAGTGGACAAGGTTGTGAACCACCTTAAGGAACAAGGTGTGCCGCAATATCTTGATTCTGTTACAGAAGAGGATGAGGAAGAAGCAAGCAGCGCCGGTGGTGGTGGCGGTGAAACAGGCGGCCTCGCTGATTCGAATGATATTTACGACCGTGCTGTCGCAATTGTTCTTAACGATCGCAAGGTCTCGACCAGTTATGTGCAACGACGCCTATCCATTGGTTATAACCGAGCAGCATCACTCATAGAACGGATGGAACAGGAAGGGCTCATCAGCCCGGCTAACCATGCAGGAAAACGTGAAATTCTTGTACCGGACCCGAATGAAACTATATAATAGTAAGGCAAAATCCGCCACTTTACCGGTATAATCACACTGTGGGCATTATGACAGGGAAAGTCTAATGAAATTGATCTTGAAGAACGTGGTACTTTCAGTGCTGGCAATTGTTGCAATGGGAATAGCTACGTCTGCTAATGCAGCCGGTGACAAGAAGGCTGCCATTAACGCGATCAGCAATCACTTCAGTTCAGTGCCCACAATGACAGGTGAATTCATCCAGTTTGGTCCAAAGGGTGAGCAAACAGGCGGCAAGTTTTACATTTTCCGCCCTGGACGCATGCGACTGGACTATGAAGACCCGTCTCCATTGAAGCTGATTTCCAATGGTAGAACGCTCGGCGTTAACAACCGCAAGCTCAAAACCTGGAACTTTTATCCTCTCAACAAAACGCCACTAAGCCTGTTGTTGAGTGACAAGATTGAAATCAATGACAAATCAATCAAGAGCGTTACTGCTGGTGAAGATGTGACCACCGTGGTTATGGGAGACAAGAAGATTTTCGGTGATTCGGAAATCACTCTCCTGTTTGATCCGAAAAGCCAGGAACTGCGCCAATGGACCATCAAAGATGCGCAGGGCAAGGAAACGTCAGTTCTGATCTTCAACGTGGAAAAGAATGTCAAACTTTCAAAGACCCTGTTTGCAATTGACCGCGAAAAGAAAAAACGTAATCGCAATACCGGCGGAGAAAAATAAATTCCCCAAACAGATATCCAATGAAAACCGGGCATATGTCCGGTTTTTTATTTTGCGCCCTAGTATGCTTTGGCTAGAGTATCGGAAAGCTTCATTTCTCAAGAGTTTCTTATGCCCCTCTCAATAGCCACCTGGAATATCAACTCTGTCCGTCTGCGCATCGGATTGGTGGAGGAATTTCTCAGTTCCCACAAGCCGGATGTTCTCTGCCTTCAGGAGATCAAGTGTCAGAACGACCAGTTTCCTGAAAAGAACTTTCGAAAGCTGGGCTATGAACACATCGAAGTGCATGGGCAAAAAGGCTATCACGGCGTTGCAACGGTTTCGAAAAGGCCATTGAACCAGGCTAAAAGCACTGATTATTGTCAAATGGGAGACACAAGGCATCTGGCAACCACATTCGAAGCGGGCGACCGGCAAATCCAGATCCACAATTTCTATGTACCGGCCGGCGGCGATGAACCTGATCCCGTGAAGAACCCAAAATTTGATCACAAACTGAAGTTTCTTGATGAAATGCTGTTACTCAATCACAACAGCGATGGCGTAGAAAACATTCTCGTGGGTGATCTCAACATCGCCCCCCATGAAAATGACGTTTGGTCTCATAAACAGCTTCTCAAGATTGTAAGTCATACACCGCAGGAAACAGAAATGCTGGATCGCATCCGTGACGAAGGTGGTTGGTCTGATCTCGTTCGGGATAAAATCCCGGTTGAAGAGAAAATTTTCAGCTGGTGGAGCTACAGATCGCGTGACTGGGAAGCTTCAAATCGCGGAAGAAGACTCGATCATATTTGGGGAAGTCCAACCCTGAAGAACGATCTGGCAAATATCCAGATTCTGCAAGAGGCAAGAGGATGGGAAAAACCATCCGATCATGTACCAATTATCGCTGAATTTGATCTGGATTAGGTTTCTCGTTTGAACCGGACTCGGTCCAATTTCTCGTGAACACCAATAAGGCTGTTGCTCAATTCCACAATATTGGCAGATACCCTAGCCTGTAGCGCCACAGCAAGTTCCGGATATTCATCCATGATCCGATGCATAGTAGAGCGGGTAATTTTCAGGACTTCGCAAGGCTGGCGCACCATAGCTGTGACGGAACGCTTGTTTCTGGAAATTAGTGCTAATTCCCCCAGAATACTGCCCGGACCATAAACGCCACGGGTCTGATCTTCACCGTTTACATATTCAAACAGTTCAATAGCACCGGAAATTATTACGTACCCACCATCAGTGATTTGGTCTTGACGGAAGAGTTCATAGTTTTCCGGATAATTCAGCCTTTGGCTTCCAAACGCAACAAGACGCAGCTGATCGGCATTGAAATCATCAAGGATTTCAATCTGCCGCAGCAGTTGAATATCATTTTCCAGTGACATGCCCTGGCTCCCCGATTGGAACCGAAGGCTGCTAAAAGCAACCTTCGGAATCACATACCCTAAGGAACCAGTTTATAGCCTCCACCCTCAGTTACAAGTAATCTTGCATTTGAGGGGTCACGCTCGATTTTTTGTCTGAGGCGATAAATGTGGGTTTCAAGCGTATGGGTAGTAACGCCTGAGTTATATCCCCACACCTGTTCGAGCAATTCATCGCGGCTGATAACCTTTTGCTCAGCGCGATAAAGATATTTCATGATGGCTGTTTCTTTCTCTGTCAGACGGACTTTATTGCCATCTTCCTCGGTAAGAAGTTTCTGTGATGGCCTGAATGTATATTGACCAACAGTGAAAACAGCATCTTCGCTTTGTTCATGCGTTCTTAATTGAGCACGCATTCTGGCAAGTAATACACCAATCCGGAATGGCTTGG
>CAWUJF010000453.1:0-3496 GCA_963922405.1 uncultured Hyphomicrobiales bacterium
AAAAGTAGGGCACGTTGCTGCGATAATCATGAAACTTCTCCCGGTATCGATGAGAAAAGCGGCGTTCCTTTAAGACAGGTGCCAAGAGGCAATAGAGCGACAGGCTCAAGGCGAGTGCCAATTGATCCGGCGTCCAAACGGGTACGGTCCACAATGTCAAGGTGAATGCAGCATAGATCGGGTGTCGGACATGACGGAACAGGCCGATATTCGGCATGTCCGGGAATACAGGCTTTATATTTGCGAGCATTGACATCCAACCAAGCGCACCTGATTGCACTTCGGCACCTGCATCAAAACTGGCCTTTGCCAGCAATAGCCAGGAGCCGCAATACAATGAACAGATTATCCAGAACAAAACACCCTCTGCCCGCCACCAAACAATTCCGGTGGGTGTCCAAAAAACGAACAAAATCAGGAGTTGCATGGAAGCGATAATTGCATAGGTGGTAGTCGAGAGGGTGGCGCCGTATTGCCCGGGTATTAATCGCGAAAGCAGCTTGCCTCCGTCCCTGGTCAACAACCATGAATGCGCAACGGGGAACTGTAAGACCAGCATTGCATTGGTCACTGCCGCCCATGGCCAGGGTACAGTACCAATGCTCTCGCTCATGCCGAAGAACATGGCAGCTATCATGGCCAGTACCCCAGCTGCAAAAACCGTATGGCAAAGGATACCAAAAGTCACTGCCAGTAAAACCCGTTTAATGCCAGCAGGAGGTCTTGAAGCCTTTGAAACAAGCGTTTGAATACGCCTTAATCTTGGATCAGTAAACTGCATGGGATCGCTTGGTATCTTTCCATTCTTGATTTGTGCTTAGAGTGCTAAATGCCTGATTTTCATTCGGTTTTACAGTTGCTCAAAGCAGGCAACTTGATCGACAGCAACACAAGGTCACAACCCTTCAATTTCAATCATGAGTGCTGTTTCTGATGAGCTTCGGATTTTTTCGCAAACCACTTTTGTAACCGTGGACGGTGCCGCAGGAAGTAATCGTACAACCGGTCCAACAACCAGGCTAAGGGCTTGATGCGGAAAATCCACCCGAATGGCTTGAAAACGGAAATGGAACGCCACAAACCGGCAAAAGCGCTTCCACCGCTGAGAATTTCGCCTTCCTTGGTTACCACATGGAACCGAGCCAGGGCTTCTGCGCGCGATAAACCCGGATGCACATATTCTTCGTTGGTATTGCTCACATCAACCCAGTCGACCTGTTCAGCACCCGATCTTTTCTTGTAAAAGCTGATCTCACTTTCGCAAAGCGGACAAGCGCCATCATAAAACACTTTGAGATTCGCCTCGTTTGGCATGAACCCTATTCCTTGCTGTTGTTACAACCCAATATCTTCTAAGGCTGTACATGGGCCTGTCATTGCCGAATTCCATACCGATGTTGGTAAGAAATAAATGCAAACCAGCCTTTCATTTTCTCTCCTCAGATGACACTCTGCCGCAAGAACGACGGAGTTAGAAACGAGGTCACCCTCATGAAAGCAAAACTAAAAGCCACATTCCTTTCATTCGCCCTTGCTCTTATGGCCTTCATACCGGGAACCGCAAATGCCACGACCAATATGGAATGTGAGGGCATCAATTCCGATGCTGAAGTGACCATATTGTTTGGGGCATGGCCCTTGCTCGCCGCGTTGGAAGCGGATGTGGTGCTGGGCGATAAGGTGATTTCAACCAGAGGGCGCGAAGGTGCGGATGCTGCATACATCGTGCAGTTTAGAGCTGACGCGAAAGAGATGACCCTTGAACTGGTGGATGATCAGGCAGACCAGCACCTTGCCACAATCAGACTTCTGAGACATCTGAGCGTCGAGGATGAAGGGCTTCAAGTCGGGATATTGAGGTTCAAGGACGCAAAACCTGTGGGCATAACCTGCATCGGGCCGTAAGCGCAGGCTTACTCTTCCGGAGCATATTGCGCAGGGCTCACTGCCGCCGGTCGGTCATCCAGAAACAAATTGGTTGAAATCGGCTCACTACGCGCAATTACCGTTCCATTTCGGATGACGGCAATCCTGTGTGCACGCAATCTGATTGCCTCGATCGTGTCGATTGCTTGCAGGAGGTTGAAACTGGCTTTACAACCCTTTGCCACGCCGTACCCCTCCAGCCCCATGATCTGAGCTGAGTTTTCGGTGACGGCCTTAAAGCACCAGTCCATGTCCGAACGGCTCGATAATTGTCCCACATGAAGCCCCATATGTGCCACATCCAACATATCAGCACGCCCCAGCGAGTACCACGGATCCATCATACAATCAGAACCAAAGCCCACACTGATCCCCGCATCGCGCAATTCGCGCACCCGCGTCTGGCCCCGGCGTTTGGGATAAGTGTCATGTCTGCCCTGCAACATGATGTTGATTGACGGGTTGGGAATGGCGCGAACTTCCGCTTCTGCGATCAGTGGAATAAGCTTCGAAACGTAATAATTGTCCATCGAATGCATAGAAGTGAGGTGAGAACCCGCCACACGGCCCTGAAGACCCAGTCGTTGAGTATGATAGGCAAGCGTTTCAATGTGACGGCTCATTGGATCGTCGGTTTCGTCACAATGCATATCGACCATCAAACCGCGCTCAGCTGCAATCTCGCACAATTGGCGTACGGACTCCGCGCCTTCAGACATAGTCCTTTCGAAGTGCGGTATTCCGCCGACGATATCAACGCCCATATCGAGCGCGCGGATGGTGTTGTCCATGGCGGTCGGGTCACGGAGAACCCCATCCTGCGGGAAGGCAACAAGCTGCAGGTCCATATAGTCTTTGATCTTTTCACGCACATCGAGCAGCGCCTGCACACCTTTTAGCTCATCATCACAGGTGTCCACATGAGAACGGATCGCGCCGATGCCCATTGAGACAGCGAGGTCGCAATATTTCAGAGCCCGTTCGATGATCTCATCAATACTCTGCAGCGGTTTAAGCTCACCCCAAAGAGAAATGCCTTCAAGCAGAGTACCGGAAGTATTCATTCGTGGTCGACCCAGAGAGAGCGTCGCATCCATGTGAAAATGCGGATCTACAAACGGCGGGCTCACCAGCCAGCCACCGGCATCAATGGTCTCTTTAGCCTCGGCATCGATATTGGCTTCAACGGCGGTAATGAGGCCATCCTTGCATGCGATGTCCATGCCATTACGGCCATCACTCAATGCTGCATTTTTTACGATCAGATCGAACATTGCTGCTCCAGACTTGTTTTAAAGCTATATTGCTAACTCTTCTTGATTGAGGCAACCAGTACGGCCGGTTAATCAACATGGCAATTGAGTTTCAAATGGAGTTTGTGCCTGTCAGGACATGCTTTCACTGTTTGCTGAGTACAAAATAATTGATTTAGCGGGGGCTGAAGCTCAACCTGGGAGGCTGACAGCATACTGGAACACCCAAAATCTAAGCAGAATCTGCACCAGCCAAAGATGGACAAATCAAATCAAAAACAATAACTTGCGGCCATGACTCCTACCGTATTTTTTGC
>CAWUJF010000454.1:0-3494 GCA_963922405.1 uncultured Hyphomicrobiales bacterium
ATACCTGAAAGAACGACCCCATTCGCATCGCATTTGGTATGATATGACAGTCCTGAAAACGAGCGTGTTAGCGCAAACTGCCGACTTAATATACCGCCCATTCAAATCCCTCGCACATGTTGGTAGGAAATCTTGAAGCAGATTTATCGCGATTTGAAAAGGGGTAAATTCGTTTGAAGTAACTTGGCCAAGCTTAATTTGGGTAAATTTGTTCGTTTATGTTGTACATTTTATTAAGATTAACTGCTTGCGAAATTGAATTTGAGTATTGTCACTTGGCAAAACATAAAAAACCCCGGCTGATTGGCTCAACCGGGGTTGTAAAAGCTTATGTATTAAAGTCTATGCAGCTTTTTTGGTAGAAGCAGCATTTGGGTTGAAACGGTCATAGAACTTTTCATCAGTCTTGGCCATTTCAATCAGCAGATCGCAAGGTTTGAACTGCTCACCATACTTGGCTTCAAGGTCTTTCAACATCTCCACGAATTTCGCGGTACCCAAAGTATCGATGTAGGAAATCGCGCCACCGGTAAACGGTGCGAAACCGAAGCCGAGGATAGAGCCCACATCCGCTTCGCGCACATCGGTCACAACGCCTTCTTCCACACAGCGCGCTGCTTCCACAGCAATGGTTGCGTGGAAACGGTTCTTGATTTCCTGACGGTCAAGCGTGTCCGGATCTACCTGCGGATACAGATCTTTCAATCCGTGCCACAGCTGTTTCTTGGCTGGCTTTTCAGGATAATCATAGAAGCCTTTGCCGTTCTTGCGACCGAAGCGTCCGTGAGTTTCAACCATGGTATCCACCACTTCAACGGTGCGCTTGTCGACCACATCCTCACCCACTTCGCGGATCGCTTCATGGATGATCTTGTGAGCAAGATCGATCGCTGTCTCATCGTTAAGCTGCAGCGGTCCAAGTGGCATGCCAGCCTGTTTGGCAAGGTTCTCAATCATCGCCGCAGGCACGCCTTCAGTGAGCATATTATAGGCTTCTGACATATAGCGAAGCACGCAACGGTTCACGTAGAAACCTCTGGTGTCGTTTACCACAATCGGTGTCTTCTTGATCTTGGCGATATAATCAAGTGCCATGGCAATTGCCTTGTCACCAGTCTTTCCACCTTTGATCACTTCCACCAGCATCATCATGTTAACCGGTGAGAAGAAGTGAATACCCACGAACTGTTCCGGACGCTTGGAAAACGTAGCCAGATCCGTGATCGGGATAGTGGAAGTGTTTGAAGCAAAGATTGCATCCTCAGGCATATGCGCTTCGGCTGCTTCAGTTACAGTCTTTTTCACCTCTGAGTTCTCGAAAACAGCTTCGATCACCATGTCCACGTCAGACAATTTGGAGTAGTCAGCCGTTGGCGTGATGAGAGACAGAAGCGCCTCTTTCTTTTCAGCGGTAGAACGCTTCTTGGAGATCGCTTTGTCTTCCAGACCTTCCGCATGTTTCACTGCGTTGGCAGCAGACTCTTCATCACGGTCAATCACCACAACCTCGATGCCGGCCTTGGCAGATACATAGGCAATGCCTGCACCCATAAAGCCGCCGCCGCCAAGGACGCCGATTTTCTTGATCTCCAGATCACCAACACCCGCAGGGCGACGAGCACCCTTGTTCAATTCCTGCATAGAAACGAACAGCGTGCGGATCATGTTTGCCGCTTCATCAGAACGCAATACTTCCGCGAAATATCTGCTTTCCACTTTAAGCGCTGTATCCATTGGCAGAAGAAGGCCTTCGTACACGCATTTCATGATCGCGCGGGCACCAGGATAATTATCCTGAGTTTCACGACGATAGATAGCGTTTGCAGGCGGATAAAGCTGGAAGCCAGCGGGGGAATAAACCGGTCCTGCAGGCGGCTTGAAGCCTTTCACATCCCATGGCTGAACGGCCTTAAGGCCATCATTGATCAGCTCTTTTGCTTTTGAGACAAGTTCACCTTCCGGCACAACCTCTGTGCAAAGACCTTGAGCCTTTGTCTTGGAAGCATGCATGTTGCCGCCCTTGAGGAGGAACTGAAGCGCTTCCTGCGAGTGGATAAGACGAGGCACACGCTGTGTACCGCCGCCACCTGGGAAGAGGCCGATTTTCACTTCTGGAAGACCAACCTTCGCATTGTCCGCAATCACGCGTGCATGACAGGCAAGGCAGATCTCGAGGCAACCGCCCAGAGCCTGGCCGTTAATCGCTGCCACAAAAGGCTTGCCCGATGTTTCCTGCTTGCGCAGCAAAAGGTTCAGGCGATAGGCGTTGTCGAACAGCATTTGTGCTGCGTTTTCAGGATCCTTAGCTTCCTCAGCACGGAACTGGCCGAGCATCTCCTGAAGCATGGTAAGATCAGCACCGGCGCCGAAAGCCTTTTTGCCGGATGCAATAACAACACCCTTAACGGCTTCGTCTGCGATCATTGCATCAACAATGGCTTCCCACTCTTCCATGACCGAAAGATCGATCACATTCATGGATTTCCCCGGGCTGTCCCAGGTTACAACGGCAATGCCGTCGCTATCGGTTTCTATTGAGAAATTTGTGTAACTCATAATTAGACCCTCTCAATAATAGTTGCTGTACCCATGCCTGCACCGATGCAGAGGGTAACAAGGGCTGTGTTCTGGTCGCGGCGTTCCAGTTCATCAAGAACGGTACCGAAAATCATCGCACCGGTCGCGCCGAGCGGGTGACCCATGGCAATCGCGCCACCACATACATTGATCTGGTCATGCGGGATGCTGAAATGCTGCATGTAGCGCAGAACAACAGAAGCAAAAGCTTCATTAAGTTCGAACAGGTCAATGTCACCGATGGTCATGCCGGTACGTTCCAGCAGCTTTTCAGTCACATCAATCGGGCCGGTCAGCATCAATGCCGGGTCGGAACCGATATTGGCGAAGCCGCGGATGCGCGCACGTGGCTTGATGCCAAGTTTCTTGCCGCCTTCTTCTGAACCCATCAGCACAGCTGCCGCGCCATCAACGATACCTGAAGAGTTACCGGCATGATGCACATGCTGAACGGTTTCCACATCAGGATGCGCTGCAATACCCACAGCGTTAAATCCGCCCATTTCACCCATCATCACGAAGGATGGATCAAGCGAAGCAAGAGACTGCATATTTGTGTCAGGACGCATATGCTCATCATTGTCCAGAATGGTCAGGCCGTTCTGGTCTTTGAATGAGATAACCGCATTGTCGAAACGGCCTTCTTCCCAGCTTTGGGCAGCACGCTTCTGGCTTTCAACGGAGTAGGCATCCACATCATCACGAGAGAAGCCATATTTTGTGGCGATCAGGTCAGCAGAAACACCTTGTGGCATGAAGTAAGCTGGAACCGCAACGGAAGGATCCATTGGCCAGGCACCACCGGATGCACTCATGCCCACGCGGGACATGGATTCTACGCCACCTGCGATGACGATGTCATCAGAACCGGCAGCAATTTTGGAAGCACCCATGTTGATTGCGTCCAGGCCGGAAGC
>CAWUJF010000455.1:0-3493 GCA_963922405.1 uncultured Hyphomicrobiales bacterium
AAGATGACACTGCTACGGCCCAGAGCATTGATATGATGCTCAAATCCGAGAGTTTCAATGTCTATACGACAGATCTCGGTGAAGAAGGCGTAGATCTTGGTAAGCAATATGACTATCACATTATTTTGCTTGACCTGAATCTTCCAGACATGTCCGGTTACGAAGTATTGCGGACACTTCGCCTCTCAAAAATCAAAACACCTATTCTTATCCTTTCCGGTCTTGCTGGAATTGAGGACAAGGTGCGTGGTTTGGGCTTTGGTGCTGACGATTACATGACCAAGCCATTCCACAAAGATGAACTTGTTGCGAGAATCCACGCCATTGTGCGTCGTTCCAAAGGCCATGCTCAATCTGTTATCACCACAGGCGACCTTGTTGTTAACCTGGATGCAAAAACAGTTGAAATTTCTGGCCAGCGCGTTCACCTGACCGGCAAAGAATACCAAATGCTTGAGCTACTTTCTCTTCGTAAGGGAACAACGCTCACCAAGGAAATGTTCCTGAACCACCTATATGGCGGTATGGATGAGCCAGAATTGAAAATCATCGATGTCTTCATCTGTAAGCTACGCAAAAAGCTGGCAGCCGCGGCCGATGGACTGAATTACATCGAAACGGTTTGGGGCAGAGGTTACGTTCTGCGCGAACCGGATGCTTCCGAATATCAAGAAATTGCCTGATTAGAGACACAGGTACAAAAAAACCCGTCCTCATGGACGGGTTTTTTATTTGTAGCTCTTAGAATTGGAAATTAGGCAGCGTTTTGAACAACTTCTATGCCTGCTTCATCCAGCTTATTGATCATGATTTCACGATTGAACGGTTTCATCAGGAAACCAGCAGCACCTGCGCGTTTCGCCCGTGTCATTTCCGGAACCATAATCTCGCTTGTGCAATAAAGAATCTTTGTATTTTCGGATCCTGGTACAGTCCGATACTCATCAATAAAGTCCAGGCCGGAAAGATTAGGCATTTCCCAATCAACAATCATAGCATCCGGTGGGCTTGTACGTGCTTTTATCAAAGCATCAGCACCGTCATTCGCCTCTATGACCACAAATCCCAAATCGCTTAGTATTCGGTTTGCAACTTTTCGGATGACTGGTGAATCATCCACGAGCATGAAAACTTTCATAATTTAACTCCACTGTCCCTTTATAGGGTTTTGGAGCTAACCTAGAAGAACAGAATTAAAAACAGCCTAACCGGCAGCCACTAAAAAGACAAAATTTCAAAAAACTAATAATTATGCTTAACAACCGATTAACTGATAATCATGTTGTCGCCAGTGGGTTCTTTCGTAACTCTAGCTTCAAAAACAACGTCTTCACCGGACAGTTTGGCTGTCACATCGATCTCTTCAGATTCAGCAAGCTGCAATGTGTAAATCGGCTGTATGGCGTGCGCGTCAATTGCTTCCTCAAAGGTACCATTCAACAAATTCAGGAAAGCCGGTGGCACACGCGCATTGATCCCGCTTGATGTGATTTTGAACTTCGGCATACCGTTAGGGTCTTCAATCTCCACCTTCACAAGCCCGCCGCGTGGAATAGCTGCCAGGCCAACCAGGACCATATTGAGAAGAAATTTGACCCGGTTCTTTGCCATCAGAGCACGCTCGCCATGCCATTCAATGTTGCTTTTCTTCTCGGTGTCGAAAAAAGACTTGGCCACGCTTTCAGCGTCGCCCGTATCAATATGTGCACCTGCTGAACCGGCTGCTCCAAATGCAATCCTGGCAAATTGCAGCTTTGCAGAAGCGTTTGTGGCGGAAGAACGAATAAGCTCCATGGCAATCTCAGAGGTCTCAGCGTCTGAACCCTCATCTATTAACTCGATGCCGTTAGCGATCGCACCCACTGGAGAAATTACATCATGACAAACTCTCGAACATAGCAAAGCCGCTAAATCCATCCCTGCCAGCTCTGGTAACTTCTGCATTTTATTGCCCTTCTGGAATTTTATCATCTAACAGACGCGGAATCATGAAAACCCCGAATCACAGGCAATTAAATAGCATATTACCCCCGGCAAATCCGGTAGATTGAGAGAACACCCACAAAAAGTAAAATTTGCCCAAAAAAAGTCACGATTGATTCACCTTTCAGAAAAGGTTTTCGTTAATAATTTCGCCAGTGAAACACAAATTAGGCTGCAGAGCCTTGGCAGGAATGACAAATGAAACCATTCGACAACACTAAAAAATCCGTTTTCGGCAAGTTCATGAACTTGGCATTGGTGAGCATGATGCTGATTACCGGGATCATAATGTTCTCACCGGCAGCAAACGCTCAAACCAGTCAGGTCTATTCAGGACGCGAAGTGATTGACGCGGGCCACCGCTTCTTTGGGGCCACATCTGGCAACCTTGCTTCAGCATTTGAGAGAACTTTCGCGAAATATGGCCTACCCAACGGTTACATCCTGGGTGAGGAAGCCGGCGGTGCGTTCATCGGCGGACTGAGATACGGCGAAGGATACCTGTACACCAAAAACGCCGGTGATCATAAAGTATTCTGGCAGGGGCCTTCTATCGGATGGGACTATGGTGGTGACGGAAATCGTACCATGATGCTCGTCTATAACATGGAAGCGGTTGACGATGTTTATCATCGTTATGGCGGCGTAAGCGGTTCAGCCTTTTTGGTTGGCGGTGTCGGGGTAACAGCCTTAACCCGAAAAGGTGTTCACCTTGTCCCAATCAGAACTGGTGTAGGCGCAAGACTGGGTATTAATTTGGGATATCTGAAGCTACGCCGTACCCCACGCATCAATCCATTCTAAGCTGAACGTCAAGCCAGCAATCAACAATTCAAGAGAGGCGTCTTCATGGGCGCCTTTTTTCTATGTCATTCGAGCAAATTGGTTCAAATCACATGGTTAACCAAGTCATAATTTGTTGTTTTACATCACCATGCTTGACAAGCTATGTTATGGGCCATTAATCCCCCTTTGGGTTCGGTTTCCATGATATTAGAAGCAATACTATATTTCGTTCTGGGTTTCCTGATTGCAGGACTGCTAGCGTTGATGATTTCGCCGGCAATCTGGAACCGTGCCGTGTACCTCACCAAGAAGAAGATCGAAAACTCCGTTCCACTCACCCTAAATGAAATCCAGGCTGATAAGGACCAGTTGCGTGCTGAGTTTGCCATGAGTACCCGTCGTCTGGAACTAAGCGTTGAAGAACTGAAAGAGACAGCAGCTAATCAGTTGATCGAAATCAGCCGCAAACGCGAGGAAGCTGCGAAATATGACCTTGAAAGCAAAGAGCGCCTTGCATCTATCAAGGTGTTGGAAGCAAAAGCAGATGAGTTGAACAAGAAACTCGAAATCCGTGAAGGACAGATCGAGGACGCTAACGAGAGACTTTCCCGCCTGGAAAACGACTATACCAACACGCGCGAGGATCTGGAAAACACACGCGAGCGTCTGCTTGAAGCTGATGATGCCCTGAATTCACAGCGCATAGAAATCGTTGGGAAGGATG
>CAWUJF010000456.1:0-3486 GCA_963922405.1 uncultured Hyphomicrobiales bacterium
GCGTGATCCAGGAATATGCCACGTCCAAACTTGGCAGCCGGGTTAATATCAGTCTGAAACACCTGTGAAGCGCGAGATTGTAGATAAAGAGCAGTATCCTTGTTTCCGTTCATCCAGTTCCAGTTAGCCAGACGATGGGTCTGAATGGCGTGAAAACCTTTAAAATACAGGATTGGTTCAATAAAGCGACTGCATGCTGGGTCACGGTCATATACTGCGGCAATATCAATGCGCAGGATCTCTGACCACTCCGGCCAATCGGTTACCATGGCCTCAAAACTCTGGCGCACCAGGTCAGCCGAGAAATCTCTGTTGTGAAGGCGCTCAGAAATCCGATAAATCACCGCTGCTTCAAGAGAAGTCTGGTTCAGCACCGAATTGTATATAAATGAGGAAATCAGCGGCTCACGGGCAACAGTTGCCTCGGCTTCTTCTCGAACCACTTGCCAAACCGGATCCACTTTCTGTGGTTTGGTGGATGTTGACACAACGCTCATAATGTTCGCCTTTCTATCTGCCTTATGGCTGATATTGTTGCTGACCTATCAATATATAGGTGAATATGACGAGGGCAAGATTTCAATCGGTAAACAACCGTAAACAGGAGCCGGATCAGGAAGAAAGAAACTCAAGGACGTTTTGTTTGTAGGCTTTATCTCCCACAGCATTCATATGATTTCGCTCCGGAATCGCCATGAATTTTCCGTTCGGAATGATGCTTGCTAGCTTTTCTCCATCAATCGCAACTGTGTCTTTCGTGCCTACTGTAACGAGCGTTTCGTGTGGCAAGGTCTCAAAAACTGACCTCGAAATATGGTTTCTTCCTCCCCTTATGCATGCGGCGAGTGCTCTTAAATCGCTTTTTGTTTGTTGTGCAAAGGCTCGGAACTCGATGCCGATTTTGGTTTTGACGTCATCAATCGTCTCTGCCATCAAGCCATCATAAATTTCTGAAGTATCGAAACCACCTTCAATCATGTTGTAGCCATTTCCTGCTAAAATCAGCCGTTTGACCTGACCGGGATGATTGTGTGCCATAGTGGCAGAGATTCTGGCCCCCAGCGAGTAACCCTTGATGTCAGCCTGTTCGATGTTTAGATAAGAGAGCAGTTCAGATGCATCATCAGCCATTTTCACAAGTGTATAGTCGTCCTGCTCATAGAACTTTTGGCTTTCCCCATGCCCTCGATTGTCCATCGCCACTACTCTGAAACCTGCTTCCACCAAGGTGGTTACCCAATTAACACCCATCCAATTGATAGATGCCCTAGATGCAAAACCATGTATCAGCAGTATTGGCGATCCTTCTCCTTCCTCGTGATACGCTATGTCGGCGGTCTTGAGTTGGGCAATTTGCATGTTCATTTCCAATAAATATCTTGAATCAGTGTCATATTGTTTTAGAAGGTATTGCAGGACAAAAGCAATTCCAGAAGGAACAGCAAATGGCTGATACAAGAATTCCCCATTTTCAAAATGATCTGGGTGTGGAGTGCATTGAAATCGGAGCCAAAGAGTTCATGTGTTGTGGCGCCAGTGTCCCTTACGATCACCCTCATGTCTTTCTTGATATGGGAAGCGATGGTCAAATTATTTGTCCATACTGCTCAACTGTTTACAAATATTCGAGCGATCTGGCAGTTGACGAAACCAGACCTGCGGGTTGTGTGTTTAAAGACGCAGCCGCCTGACCTTGGTAGGAGCTGATCAGCACATTTTAATCAGCGGTGCCGGCATCGCGGGTATGACCGCTGCGCTCTGCCTTGCACAGGCTGGGTTTTCCGTCACAATATTTGAAAAATCGACTAAGCTTGAAGATACAGGTGCGGGAATTCAGATCTCTCCCAACGCCTTTAGTGTTTTTCAAAAGTTGGGACTTTCTAAACTCCTGACCAGTATGTCGGCAGCTCCAGAGGGTGTTCGCATGATGGATGCGATTTCCGGAGAAAAAATAGTCGATGTGCCCATGGGCGCCTCAATGAAAGAGCGCTACGAGAAACCATATCTTGTCATTCACAGAGGAGATCTTCAGAGTATTCTCCTGTCTCGATGTATTGAAGAACCAGCGATCAAGTTGAATCTGGGCTCCGAAGTGATGGATGTGGCCAGTCATGCCAATGGAGTGACCCTGCTCACTCGCAACGGTAAATTAATGCGTGAGACACCTGCAAGCATCGCAATTGCGGCAGATGGCATTTGGTCCAGGATCCGAACACAGTCGTTAAATCTGCCAGCTCCGGTTGATACCGGAAAAATCGCAATTAGAGCTCTGATACCCACGGCAGAGATATCGGATAAAGAAGTCTTGGCTTATACGCATTTGTGGCTGGCTCCTGGGGCGCATGGGGTCACTTATGCAGTGCGTGGTGGGCGCTTGTTGAATGTAATTTTAATATGCGACGCAGATGAAGCACCCGAACAGGAAGCAGACTTGGAGAACATTCTTGCCATTAAGACAAGGCGTTGGCATCGATCATTCAAGGATATATTTGGCCATGTTAGCGCGTGGGGTGTTTGGCCTGTTTTCGAGACCCAGAAAATTGATGCCATGGTCAAGGAAAACGTGGTGCTAATCGGTGATGCAGCCCATGCGATGCGTCCTTTTGCTGCTCAAGGCGCAGCAATGGGGATCGAGGACGCTGGGGTCCTGGCTCAATTGCTATCCTCTAATGAGGATAAATCCATGGCTCTCAGGAAATTTGAGGCTGAACGCCTATCCCGTGTGCGTAAAGTGACAAAATTTGCACGTACAAACGGTAATATCTATCATCTTCGAAAACCGATATCTCTGGCGCGAAACTTTGTTATGCGCCTAACGCCGCCGGCAAGACTGCTTTCAAGGCAAGACTGGATTTATAAATGGCAATTAGACGGATAGCTGCTAAAGCGTATCCGGTTTAGTTGTACAGATAATTGTTCAATTGAAGACTGTAGGTTGTTGGCGTCCAGAAGCCGGAAGCGAGCCCAGCTTCATTCAATGCTTTAGAAACCCATATGTTACACGGATTGAACAGATTGAATTGTCCGTTCGCCTTATAAAATAGATCCCCATAACCAAATGTTTGTCCTGCCAGAAGTTCAGGTTGCGCATTCTGCAATTCAAAGGACCGAAAAATAAACTCTACCAGTCTCGTGAACCCCTCTTCCGAAATGTTGAGCTTGATGGAATTGGGTACTTCGCTCACATCACCTGCAGGTGCCACATGCATCACAGACTCATCGCCCGTCGCAGCTTTCCAAACGGTGTTTAACTCAATATCTGAATATTCTGCAGTGCTGGTATAGAAATCACGTGCCCCCCACCCGATCACCAGATACTTCAAGTTCGGGTTGTCGAGCGGAAAACCAGCATCTCTGAGGAAGGCAAATTTTTGAAGGCTAAAGCTGTTGAGTGGAATAGCGATGTCGGTATGCATCACGTTGTAGGTGAGATAGACCGGAGTTTCCAACATTCGTTGTCCGGCCTCAGCACGACCAAGGCTGGAA
>CAWUJF010000457.1:0-3467 GCA_963922405.1 uncultured Hyphomicrobiales bacterium
CGCCACATGCTCATAAGGGCAGCCAATACGGTCCATGGTGGCGCAGGCCTGTTCGAGAAACTTGTTATTCTCGGTCTTGATGACCATGCAGCCTGTGTCGTGATATTTGATGTGACCCTGCTCATCCTCAGCGCCCAGGTAATTTGCCCAATCTTTCCAGTAGAACCAGCCTTCATAGGCAAGTGCGCAGGTCTCATAGGCTGAGTAGTAAGTTCTGATGATTGCACATGATCCGGATGTGGAGCCGTAACCCGCCTCTGGCAGCTTGTCGATGTTGAGTGTTTTCCAGCCCTTCTTCGCCAGTTCGAAAGCTGTGCAGGCGCCGATTACTCCAGCACCGATTATGATAGCGTCATAGCTTTTGCTCATTTACTCCACCCTTGTTAGCTCTTTTATATGCACACTATGAAATGCGGTATAACCGTTTTCTGTAATTCGTAAATGCTCTTTTGCGACCTTGTGAAATTCCGGTAATTTATGGAACGGAACGGAAGGATACGCATGGTGTTCAGCATGGTACGGCATGTTCCATGCGAGCCATCTCACAACTGAATTTGTAAAGGTTGTTCTGGTGTTTTCCAGCATGTTGGCCACATGCGGGCAACGGCCGTGTTCTGCCATCAGATACAACCTCAAAAAGGGTTGTCCGAGGATTATCGGCACAATCCAGAGCCATAACAGCGTGGTTGATGCATAATAGATGCTCAGCCCCAATATTGCTGCGTAGACCAGAAGCATGATCTGGGCTTCATTGCGCACTCTTTTCAGGGTGGAAGAAGGCAGGAAGGGATCATCGGCTTTTCCGCTTGCATTGATGAGCAGTGTTTTCAAATGAAATATCCAGACCGGTATCCCGGAAACGACCCACAAATACTGGCCAACAGTTTCCGCTGTCTTGCCTTGAAGTTCGGGATCTTTTTCCGGGTCGTGAGTGTGGCGGTGATGCGCCAGATGAAAGTACCTGAACCATAGGGGTGGCAGGAAAATCAGAAACCCGCAAACCCATCCCACAACCTTGTTGAGCGCAAGGGATTTGAACGGTGTGTCGTGAACTGTCTCATGCAACAATGTGAACAGAAACACGATCTGTATCCCGTGCAACAGGAGTGCCACTTGCCACAAGAACAGGGAGGTGTGGATCCAGAACCCCGTGATCAACAAGGCAATCACGTGGGTGAGCAAATGCGTCAGACCAATGCCATCGGACTTGGCGGTCAGCCTTGCCCGTTCCTCATCATCCAGACTGGCCAGCAATGCCTTATGGTCCATCGCAATGTCAGACATCAGATCTCCGGAATCCAAAAATTGATCAGTTCAGGTTAATTCGCAATCCTTATTATGTCTATACATAAAAGCTGCAAATTCTCATAATCGAAACGGATAAATTTCACCCGGCCAATCGGAGATTGAGATTTTCTTGCACGGCGATTAAATGTATGAAAGCAATAGCCTTATGGCTTCGTTTCAAAGTGACGAGACGGCGATATAGATTGGTAATTAGCGGAAACATCTGATGCAACCCACAAAGCTGACTGTCAGAAAAGACCGGAAATCAATGGAGATTTCCTTTGGCGAGGATGAAAACTATGAACTGAGCGCGGAAATCCTCCGTGTCCTCTCTCCATCAGCAGAAGTGCAAGGGCATTCGCCGGAGCAACGTAAGACCATCGGTGGGAAACGAAATGTGGAAATCATGCAAATGGAGCCGGTGGGAAATTATGCCGTCAGGATTACATTTGACGACATGCATTCAACGGGGATTTTCAGTTGGGCCTATTTCCGGGATCTGGGCCAGAACCTTGATCAGAAGTGGGCGGATTATCTGGAGGAACTGGCTGAAAAGGGTTTGACGAGGTAACTATCAAATGCTCACCATCTATTCAGAAGATCATAAAAAGAGAGATGCCAAAACAGAGCTTTATGGTGGCCAACTTATCCAGCCGTTCGAGCGGCCTTCTCGTATGGATTACATCCTTCAAAGGATCAAGGAAGTTTCTCTGGGTGAGATTGAAGCTCCCAAAGATCACGGTATGGATCCACTACTGGCAATTCATGACAGTGATTACGTCACCTTTCTTGAAAACTGCTGGAAAGAATGGGTGGCAATGGATCTTGAGGGCGAAGCAATTGCAGCATCATGGCCTGCCCGTCGCATGCGATTACGCTGCCCGACTGATATCGAAGGCAAGCTTGGCTATTACGCACTTGCTGCCGAAACCTCAATCACATCAGGCACCTGGGAAGCGGCCCGTGCCAGCGCCAATGTGGCCATTGAGGGTGCCCATCGCTTGAGCCCATCGGAACCCATTTTTGCACTCTGCCGCCCACCAGGGCACCACGCCGCAATAGATATGTATGGCGGGTATTGCTTTCTCAATAATGCAGCTCTCGCCGCGCAGACGCTTCTCGACAAGGGTGCAGAACGCGTTGCCATCCTCGATGTGGACTTTCACCATGGAAACGGCACCCAGGACATTTTCTATGATCGCGATGATGTGCTTTTCATATCCATTCATGGAAAGCCGGAAGATGCCTTTCCGCATTTTCTGGGATATGCCGATGAAACCGGAGCTGATGCCGGTGAAGGCTTCAATTTGAATTTCCCGCTCGGGCCAGGAACACCATTTGATGTGTGGCGCGATGCGCTGAAACAATCAATGGAACGCATTGTCAAATTTGCACCTGACGCGTTGGTGATCTCGCTTGGTACTGACACGTTTGAAGAGGACCCGATCAGTTTCTTCAAGCTGACATCGGATGACTTTTTCACCTATGGCAAAGATTTGGCCCAGATGAACTTGCCAACCCTGTTTGTTATGGAAGGCGGGTATGCCATCGAATCCATCGGCATAAATGCGGTGAATGTGCTTCAGGGCTTTGAAAGTTGACCCAAATTTTAGACTATTTTCCTACGCCTTAAGTATAATAAGGCTTTTTGAATTGTTAATTGACCACATTCTCAAAACATTGGAGTTTGTCGTTCAGGCTGGTTGCCAAATAGGGCGCAGATCTAAGAAATCTGAAATTGCTTCAGTTAATTAGAGATTATTTGCCAACTTGCTGAACCGGGAGGGGGTTCATTTTAGCAAGCCGATCTTGCCTCATTTCCGGTTTTGGTTAGGAAAATTTTAGGCTGCACATCTGGGGACAGATGCCTGCGGTCTATGCAGAGGCTAATATGGGAACATCTGATAACTGCAGCGATGAGTTCGCTGGCAATTTGATAAGTGCGTTTGCAATTGCAGTATCTGACAGAATAAATCAGCGCATTACAGATGCGACACAACTCAACGACTCCTCCTGTTTCGCAATTGTGCAGATCGCCAACAAACCAGGTTTGTCAATCGAATGCCTGAGTAAAATCCTGCAGCTGAAGCATTCTTCGGTTGTACGGCTGATTAACAAGCTGGAGCTGAATGAAATGATCCACCGGCACAAGAATACGGCAGACGATATGCGTCGTGTAT
>CAWUJF010000458.1:0-3466 GCA_963922405.1 uncultured Hyphomicrobiales bacterium
TTGGTGTAAATCTTGTTTAAAACAACCATCATACGGCTCCAATTACTCAGGCTTGCGTTGAAAAATATAAAGCCGTCATTACAGCAACGACTGCAAAAAACTGGAATGCTATTCGCAATCGCATCAGTTTTTGTGAGCGGCTGGCACTGCCACCTTTCGCCATATTCCAAATTCCCAGAAAGAGAACTACAGCGACGGCTATCATGCCGATGAGAGAAATATAAATAAGCATTTTTGATCCGAAGACTTGATTGGTTACCTGCATATAGAGCAGGAATTAGTGGCATGAAAGGCGTTTCAATGGTTTAGGCTGATTTTATCAGGATGCGGTCCACCATGCGAGTGGGCAAAATTCGTCTCATTGCATTCATGAAATGCGTTGGAATGGTCACAGGATAATGCGCTTTGGGTCTGTCTGCGATGAGGGCATGAAGCAGTTTTTTATGTACAGCGTCACATCCCAATCTGAAGCGATTAACGCCACCGCTGTTTTCTAATCGCTGCAGTTCCAGTTGATAACGTTCTGCATGTGGCGAATTGACTTGGTCGATGTTTGCAAGGAAATGTTGAAGCGCGTTTTCAGAGAACTTAGTCCAAATGGGCCCCGGTTCGATAAGGCTGACATGTATATTTGTACCTTCCAGTTCTAATCGCATCGTGGAGGTAAGGCCTTCCAGAGCAAATTTAGATGCATTGTAGGCACCACGCCATGGGCTATGTACCCAGCCCAAAACCGATGAACAGTTTATTATGCGACCGTGGCCTTGTTTTCGCATAACCGGAAGGCAGAGTGTCGTAAGTTCGTGCCAGCCAAAAAAATTTGCCTCGAACTGTTTTCTCAAGACGTCTGTCTTCAAGTCCTCAACAGCGCCAGGTTGTCCATATGCACCATTGTTAAACAGTGCATCGAGGCGCCCATTGGTGAATTCCAGTGTCTTTTCGAATGCTGAATGGATTGAAGCGGTATCAGCATAATCCAGGTAAACTGCAGTAAGGCCAATTTTCTCCAGATCAGCAAGATCTTTGTCTTTTCTAGCAGTTGCAATGACATTCCACCCGTCCTTCTGGAGTTCAATTGCACTGTACCTACCGATTCCGGAGGAGCACCCCGTTATCAAAATTGCCTTTTTTTCAGTCAATTAGACCTCCCTAACGAATTAATTCCAGGATTGTTAAAATCAATTTGTGAATTTTTGGAATTTGTTCACTAATTTGCATTAGATTAACTTTCTGGTTGGGGTGTAAAGCCATCTTAATGGAGCAAACACGTAATGCTTTGGGAGTACAATACATCTGAGCTGTTGACAATGATCGCGCTAATCAGTGCGCTTAGCTATATCACGTCATGGATGGTAGACAGGATTATGGGTAAGGCCGGTTTTGGGCCTATCGGAAATTGGGCAGTTATTCTTGCCGGCACGTTTACCGGGATTTTAGCGTTCAACATATACGGATATGATTTGGCTTGGTATCCCATGTTCTCACTTATTATCGTAACGTCTTGTACGTTGTTTATGTTTGTGAGTCTTTGCGTAATCAAGCGCCTAACTTCACTCTAGAGACTTTACAGATTAAGTCTTTTCTTAATATCCGCCTGAGTTACTCCAGCTTCTCTGAGAGATCGGATACTTGTGTCTTTCTCTGATTTTGAGAGCTTTCGACCGGTTTTGTCGCGTATCAACCGATGATGGTGGTAAGTTGGTTCAGGCAGATCCAGGAGAGTTTGTAACAGCCGGTGTATGGCGGTTGCATGGAAGAGATCCTGGCCTCTTACTATATGCGTTATTCCCTGAAGGGCATCATCCAGTGTGCAGGCTAGGTGATAACTGGTCGGGGTATCTTTCCGCGCGACCACAACATCTCCCCAAAGGCTAGGCATGGCAGTTATGCTTTCAAAATTTCCAGAACCCGTTTCATGCCAGACAAGTTGTTTGTTTATTCTTTTTAGTGCTTTGTGAATATGGAGCCGAACTGAATACTGCGTCCCGGACTCCATGATTGATTTTTGGCTGCATTGGTCAAGTTCACGCTCTTTTCCGGGATAAAGCGGAGCTCCGTCTGGATCTCGTGGCCAGAATTCCCCGGTATCTTCTTCAAAGGAGGAAATTTTCTGCTTAATTTCACTCCTGCTAAGTTTTGATGGATAAAGCAAGCCGAACTCGTTTAACCGGGATATGGCCTTCTCGTATTCATCAAAATGTTCTGACTGACGTCTTGGTGTTTCATCCCATTGGAGACCCAGCCATTCCAGGTCTTCCAGCATTCTTGCTTCAAGTTCTGGTGTACATCTTACAGTGTCGATGTCTTCTATCCGCAAAAGTAGCTTGCCACCGTATTCATGTGCCATCTTTTGATTTAGCAGCGCGGAATATGCGTGACCTAAATGGAGCTCGCCATTCGAACTGGGTGCAAATCGGAAAACTGGTTTAGTCATCACACAAAACTTTGCGGGTCTATATCAATTTGCACACGGACAGAGCCACGGGGCTTGGGTGCAGTGGAAAACCATGCCCGTAACCAATTCTGTAGTTGGAAACCACGTGGAGAGTGAATCAGCAAGCGGAACCGATATCGGCCTCTAACGAGTGCCATAGGTGCCTCTGCAGGTCCAAGTATGCGAACTTGATCTGATCGCGGAGAGGATAATCGGACTGCGCGGGCATGTTTTTCAGTTTCTCTTCGATCCAATCCTGAAACGATGATTGAAGCCAGGCGTCCAAAAGGTGGCAGGAGCGCATTCTTCCTGCTATCCACTTCTCTTTGGTAAAACCCCTCAGCATCTCCTGAACTAATGGCATTGATTACCGGGTGCTCAGGTTGATAGCTTTGAAGAAATCCGCGGCTTTCTCCACCTGCCCGACCAGCACGTCCAGTAACTTGATGCAGGAGTTGGAAGGTCCGTTCTGCCGCACGCGGGTCCCCGTTCGACAAACCCAGATCAGCATCAATTACACCGACCAAGGTCATTTGCGGAAAATTATGCCCTTTGGCGACAAGTTGCGTACCGATAATAATATCAGCATCCCCCTTTGCTATCGCATCTAATTCCACCCGCATTCGTTTTACCCCACCAGCCATATCCGAGGAAAGAACTATTGTGCGTGCGTTGGGGAAAACTGTCTGAATTTCTTCACCAAGCCGTTCAACACCGGGTCCACAAGCTACCAGATGATCCAATGCGCCACAGCTGGGGCATGCTTCAGGGATTGGTTGAGCTTCACCGCAGTGATGGCATTGCAGTACCTGGCGAAAACGGTGCTCTACCAACCAAGCTGAGCAATTGTCACATTCAAATCGGTGTCCGCAAACGCGGCACAACGTCAAAGGTGCGTATCCCCGCCGATTGAGAAAAAGAAGTACCTGCTCACCCTTGGCCAATGTATGTTCTATGTTCTTTATGAGCACGGGCGAAATGAACTTCCCTCGCTCTGGCGGATTTCTGCGCATATCTATGACGTCGAGGTCA
>CAWUJF010000459.1:0-3458 GCA_963922405.1 uncultured Hyphomicrobiales bacterium
CAAACGGTCCGATCTGCAGGATCGAGTTACATTGAAGCAGGGTGATGCCACAGTTTTCGATCCGGATGATATGTTTGGTGCGCAGCAGTTCGACCGGATTTTCATCTCCTACGGGATTTCAATGATACCTGTCTGGAAGGAAGCGCTGCATCATGCATCTAACTTTCTCGCGCCGGGTGGCAGTCTGCATGTGGTCGATTTTGGTCAACAGGAAGAAATGCCCGCATGGACCAGGTCTGTTTTAGGCTGTTGGCTTGCCAAATTTCATGTGACCGCGCGCTCTGATTTCGATGAAATCATGCAGGATGTGGCGGAAAAACTGGATGCCAGTTGTGTGGTGGAGCAACTATATCGCGACTATGCCCGCTATGCGGTAGTAAGACGAAAGTGATCCTGAGGGCCTAAAGAGCAATAGACAGTAGGCGATCTAGCTGGCAATCTTTCCATAAATCGAGATTTGTGGAACCAATGCTGAATTTGCTCAAAAACACATTGTGGAAAACAATCATAGCCGGTCTGGTTGTGTCCACCGCAGGCAATTCCATCGCTCAGGCGCAATCAGGGCCGGGGTGCAATGAAGACGCGATGTTGATCTTTGACGGTTCCGGGTCAATGGCGGAAGTGGGTTTCAACGGGCTTGATCTGCCTCGTATCATGTCTGCCCGGCAGGCGATGAAACGGTCTATTCCTAACATCACGCCTTTTCGCAGGCTGGGTCTTATGGTCTATGGTGCCAGCAAGGATGGGGAACTGGGTTGTAAAAACATAACCCTGCATTTTCCGCCAATTCCTGAAGCTTCTAACCGGGTCTTGAACACGCTTGAAAGACTATCTCCGTCTGGGGCGACACCATTGACCCAATCTGTCTTTCAGGCAGCTCGCGTTCTGGATTATGAAAACAAGCCGGGTGTCGTAGTTCTGGTTACCGACGGTCAGGAGAATTGTGGTGGGCTTCCGTGCCAGCTGGCGTCCGAGTTTGCGGCCACTGCTTTTCAACTCACAGTGCATGTGATTGGTTTTCAGGTGAGGGGGGACTTCTTCAGCTGGCAAAATCAGTATTCGGGCACGTCGCAATATTCAAACGGTAATACGGTTGCCCGCTGTCTGGCAGATCAAACCGGCGGGCATTACGTTTCTACCGAAACGGTGGATGAACTAACCGCTGCGCTTCAAAAGACGCTGGGCTGTGCGGTGGTGGGTCAGACGAATGGTTTCTCAGACAGAACGCGTCACCCGTCCTAGCCAGTCTTTTTCCTCTTCTGAAAGATGTGGAGACACTTCTTCATAGACGCGCGTGTGATAGGCGTTGAGCCATTGCACCTCCGCTTCGGTGAGCAGGGCCACATCAATCAATCTCAGATCAATCGGGGCAAGCGTAAGCGTTTCGAAACTATGTGTCTTGATATTTCCGCCGGTATCCTCCAGCGGTGCCACCATTTCCAGGTTTTCAATGCGGATCCCGTGTGATCCTTCCACATAGAAACCAGGTTCATTGGAAACTATCATGCCCGGTACAAGCGGTTCCATGCTTCTGCGGTGGATTCCTTGTGGTCCTTCATGCACATTCAAGTAAGAGCCAATGCCATGGCCGGTGCCGTGGGCGTAATCCTTGCCGTTCTGCCAGAGAGCGATGCGGGCCAGAACGTCCAGATCAATGCCACGCGTTCCTTTCGGGAAACGAGCTAGGGAAATGGCGATATTGCCTTTCAGAACCAGCGTGAAATCAACGATTGCTGCAGCTGGTGGCGTACCGATGGCGACCGTTCGAGTGATGTCGGTTGTGCCATCCACATACTGGCCGCCGGAATCACACAGATACAATTCACCATCTTCGAGTTGACGATTTGTATCTTCATTGACCCGGTAATGGACAATTGCCCCATTGGGTCCGCTGCCTGAAATCGTATCGAAGGAAATTTCGACAAGTTCGCTGTTCATGGCTTTTGCATTGTCCGCGCGGAATTGTTCGAGCTTCTGGGCAATGATGATTTCGTTGAGCGAAGCGGTTTCCTGCCCGTCGAGCCAACACAAAAATTTGCACATGGCGACACCGTCACGAAGATGAGCGTTTCGGGCGCCTTGTTGCTCGACCTCATTCTTGATGGCGCGGGGTAGAACGACCGGATCGCGCCCGTTAACAATCTTGCCGTCCGCTTGCTTGATTGTGTCTGCAATTGCGGTTGCTGTGAGATTGCCATCGCAGAGGAATGTCTTGTCCTTTGCCAGTGTCGCAATTGTCTCCAGAAGCGTGTCCGGTTGTTTGATATCAGCAAGTTCCGAGAGATAGGCCTCAACTTCGGAATCAAACTTGGCGCGTTCCATGAAAATCTCGGGTTTCCCCTCTGCCGGTACAATCGCAAAACCGAGGGGAAGCGGATTATGAACCATGTCACTGCCGCGAATATTAAACAACCAGCATAGGGAAGCCGGATCGGTCAGTATGGTATAATCGCAGTCTTTTTCTGAAATGAGTGGTTGGATTTCCGAAATCTTGTCCTTTGCCGCTTTTCCGGCAAGTTCAACCGGGTGGACCTTCACAGGTTTAACGGGCGCTGGCGGTTGATCGGCCCAGACCTGATCAATCAGGTTGTCAGTTGCAATAAGAGAAAATCCGGCCTTTTCAGCAGCCTTTTCGTAGGTTTTTAGCTGATTTACCGTGATCAACCATGGATCATAGGCGACTTTGTCATTCTTACCCAGATTGGTTTCGAGCCATTGGGCAGGAGGGTTTTCGATCAGGCTGTCGGATGTGAATGCATCCGCGCTGATCTGCTCTCTCGCCTGTAATGTGTAGCGTCCATCGACAAACACAACGGCATCTTTATGCGTGATGATGGCAAATCCAGCTGAACCGGTGAAACCGGTGAGCCAGGCCAATCGTTCAGCGCGTTCTGGCAAATACTCATTTTGATGTTCATCGGCGTGGGGTACCAGAAAAGCGGTGACGCCAGCGGCCTTCATCTGGGCGCGAAGCCGTTCGAGACGGGCGGGACCTTTGGACGAATCTGAGGGGGAAACAAAACTTTGAAACATGGGTGGTAATATAGATTCTTGACAATAGTTTAACAAACTCTTTCACGAGCCATGCAAAAACTGCATAGCTCAGATGTGGCTACCCACCTACCTAAACAATTCCGAATACATCATATTGCCCTTGTACTTGATGACAAGACGACATCGGGACAATAAAGGAGAGAAAAATGTCATTCTTTGATAACATTCTTCGCGCACGCCAAGAAGAAGCTGAGCTTAGCGTTCATGCATATCTTGCAGGTTTGGATAACAAAACACTTAAGACACTTGGTGTGAACCGCAAGGATCTCAAAAAAGGTGGACGTATCAATCACTTCCTGTGATTCATACCGAAACCGGAGATACATCAAAAAGGGCAGCCATCGTGGCTGCCTTTTTGTTTTGGATGAATGAAATATTCATCTCCGGTTAAGCGTAAAGGTTTT
>CAWUJF010000460.1:0-3453 GCA_963922405.1 uncultured Hyphomicrobiales bacterium
CGAGACGGCTGAAACGGAAGATCAGGATGTTCGAAATTCCATCTTTCAACGGCTTGCTGGTTTGGCGCTCGAAGAGTTTTTCGAATTTGGCCTGATACAGTCTGACCCGAATTTCGGCAATTATACTTATGACGCAAAGTCAGGCAATATTGGCCTGCTCGATTTTGGAGCTACAAGGGAAGTCGATCAGGAGACGTGCAGGTTGTATCGCCAACTGCTTAAGGCCGGGCTCGATGGTGATCGCAAGAAACTGAAGGCCCTCTCCTTGCAATTGTCTTTCTACAGCGAAAAAACCGATATGCGTCACAGGCAAATGATTGATCGCATTGTCGTCTACGTCTTCGGGGCAATCAGACGCGATAGCCACTTCGACTTTGCCAGTGAGACCCTGCTTGAGGACGTCCGGTCAATCGGGATGGAACTAGCAACCGACAAGTCTTTCAATGATGTTCCTTCGGCTGATTTCATGTTTCTGCAACGCAAGGCCGTTGGCCTCTATCTTTTGGGACGTAGGCTCGGCGCGACCATCGCCTTGCGGGATATGCTTGAAGCATTTGTCTGTGATCAGGTTACCCAGTAAAGACCAGCAATAACGACTTGGACATCGAGCAACCCTCATACAACTTGAACATCACAGACGGGCAACTAATTGTAATTCCTACAGGTTGCAGAACTCCAGCCCTGGTATCAGGTCGGATCTCGGTGCTGCCTCAGTTATTTGGGAGGAAGTCATATGGACACGGAAGAATTGGACAGAATGTATTTGAGGTCCTTGCTGGAAGAAGACGAGACCAGTATGAGCGTCGTGTTTTCTGACCCCAACAGACAAGATAATCCCATGATTTTTGTGAGCGAGGAGTTTGAAGTTCAAACCGGATATTCTGAAGCAGAAGCTGTCGGCAGGAATTGCCGCTTTCTGCAGGGCGCAGAGACAAATCAGAATGCAATTGAGGCAATACGGCAAGGTCTTAAAGCGCAAACCCGCTTCACAATCGATCTGTTAAATTACAGGAAAGACGGATCGCCATTCATGAACCGGTTGCGCATACGCCCGATTTACGATGGCAATGGAAAATTACTATTTTATGCGGGCGCGCAAAACCCGGTTTAAAGCATCAGCTGCGCATTGGACCTGCTCAGTATCACTTGTAGTTTGAACGCCTGTCAGAGAAAGTTCTGACCCGTTTGCGCCAGGCGCGATAGCTGCCGGGCTTCAGGTTGTTTCGCATCAGGGCTTTCACTTCTTTCTCAGCAAGGCCGTATTGCAGCTTGATTTGCGCAAAGCTCACATGATCGGACAGCGCCATTTGAACGATATCGCTCAGTTCAGCCTCAGAGAGATTTTGCAAGCTATCCGTTGCCATAAAATCACATTGTCCCGGTTTCTTTATGCTGGCCTTAAAACTAGGACAGACTAACCGCAGGGCAATGGCGGTTTTGAGGGAAATTCGGATAATGGAAATCAGCAGCATATTTGCAGACAGGAACCCCAATTCGCATTTCTTCTTAGAGCAGATTATTTCGACTGCATGTGCATTTATTGTTTTGAAATTTACCAGCGCTACATTAAACAACAATAATATGGATTTAATTGAAATCCAGCTTCGTTAATCAACTCACGAGACAGTAAATGGTCGCTCCCTTCAAGGCTCTAAAGCTCTCAACCGTCTGCGTTCTGGCCGGCTTACAAGCCACATCGCAAGTCTGGGCCAACTCGGACACCTCGTTGCCGGAAGAAAGCTTAGAATATCAGTATTCCATCGCTGTTGGTGCAGGTGGAAAGGTTAAGCCAGAATATTTTGGTTCGGATGACTATGAGCTTTCCGCTGTTCCGGTCTTTGATGTAAGACGGTTTTACATCCCGGGATTGGGCCAGGTGGTTGATGGAAAGTCAAAACAACGTGGCTTTTCGATTTATCCCTCATTCTCGTTTATCGGCGAACGGGAGGCTTCCGATTCTGTTGATCTGACAGGCACAAACACCATCGACTGGGCTTTTGAGGCCGGTCTTGGCATTCAATACAGATATGATTGGATCAGGACCTTTGCAGAGTTCCGTCAGGGCTTTAACGGTCATGATGGTCAGACCGGCACCCTGGGTATGGACTTCACGTTTGAGCCTGCAGACAGAACTACGCTGGTGTTCGGGCCAAGAATTAACTGGGGATCCAATGATTTTATGGACACCTATTTTGGGGTCACAGCAGCAGAAGCGGCTGCTCCCGGCTCCCTTTTGGCGGTGTTTGATCCGGGCTCTGGATTTAATTCCGCCGGGGTTGAAATGCGCATGAGTTATGAGTGGAACGACCGGACTACGCTCCATTTCGATGCGGGATGGGAACGACTGATCAATGATGCTGCAGACAGTCCGATTGTTCGTCTGGGAGATGAAGATCAGTTTAGTGCGGGCGTGGGTATCAGTTATCGGTTTGATTTCAACCTGTTTGACCAATAGATCGATTCAAAAGTCTTCAAGAATACTGACATATGGCGCAAAGCATGGGCCGACCTAAAATCTATTTTAGCCACCAGAGCGCCTATGTAGCGAGGGAATAAAAAGGCCGTAAACAGACAAGACAAGAACAGGCTTGGGCCCAAAAACATCGTTAATCAACAAAGCCTTTCAGGAAGTACCCCAGTGTTGTGGGAGCTTTTGACGATGTGTGGTAACTGTGTGCTTTCTTTCCGCGCTTATGAGATTGTCAATTTCTGCACCAATGTCCGTTCTTAGTCCAACGTGGACATTTGGATATTCATTTTGTGTTACCAAATGGGATGCCACAGATTGATGGCATCTCCCTGAATTCAGATAGCAAAAACACCATCTTCGAGTTTCTTCATCAGTATTTGCCTATCAACCGGTTCACCGGAACGTTCCGCCTGTGCAATCATAGCATTCAAGATATCAAGACCGCGAGATCTTTGAAACAGATCATCGCCCTCATTAGCACTCATGATTTCCTGGCATCCGGCCTCAAAATCTGTTCGTAAGAAGTCTTCATCTAAAAGCTCCTTCGAAACCCGAGCCTTTTCAACACAAACTTCGAAACACTGTCTGACGCCATCCAACACGTATAGGCGTAATTCATCAAATGAAACATCTTTCCAACGATGTTCAGGAATTGTGAGATCGATACAAAAAAAACCCTTGCGCATTGCTTTTGAAAAATACTCCGGCCCCTCGCCCCCAAAATCTTTAGTTCTACCACTTACTCTCAAGGCAAGAACAAAAAACTTCATAGTTTCAAAATAGGGCTGTGAATCAGGATTGAAGAAGAAGGCATTATTCAAAGCTTGTTGAAATGGACGGATAGCGTCGCTTGCTTCGTTACCACCGGTTTCGCTTCCCACTCTAAAAATTGGCATAGGATATTCCTGAATCTGTGAAGAGCAAATTTGATTGATCCTAGTAGCGCGCTTAGATGAAAATCTCAACGCCAGCTTTGTCCGCAT
>CAWUJF010000461.1:0-3452 GCA_963922405.1 uncultured Hyphomicrobiales bacterium
ATTCGAACTCCCGACCCCCAGATTCGTAGTCTGGTGCTCTATCCAGCTGAGCTACGAGTGCTTAATCAATGGCCATTAATTGACTGGCCGCAATTGCAAAACCTTGCAGATGCGTTTCGTAATGCTTGATGCAGACAAAAGCAAGAGTTTTTAGGTGAAATTATTGGTAACGGTAAAAATATTCTAAGGGTCACCCCATCAAGATGTCTTCAGCCACTTTGATTTGGCCGTTTTCATCAGGACTGTCAGGGATCACAATCTGAAAACTGGTTCCTTCATGAGATGAGGTCTCGATATCAATTGTTCCGCCATGCGCACGAACAAGCTCCGACGCAATTGTCATTCCCAAACCGGTTCCACCAGCTTTGGTGGAACCTTCAAACGCCTGAAACAGCTTGTCTCTTGCATGTTCCGAGATGCCTGGACCGGTATCACGAACCCATATGTGTACGTTATGGTTTCGACGCTCAGCCACAATGGTAAGCAAAAGCTCCCGTTCGGTATCATCTATGTCACCCATAGCCTGAACAGAATTACGTGACAGATTGAGAAGCACGCGGAACAATTGCTCCGGATCAGCATCAGCCTGGATACTCTCATCAACATCGTTCATCCAGTCGATACGAGGATGGTTATCCAAATCCAGTGAGTCCTGAACATCATCTACCAAAGACCGTAGCCAAAGTGCGCGGCGTTTCGGTGGCGCCTCCAGTGCTCTACCATAGTCAATTACCGACTTGGTATACTCGACAGCACGGTCAATCGTTCGAATAAGTTTGGGAACAAAACGCTGAACCAATGGATCAGGCGATGTGGAAAGGCGATCAGAAAACAATTGTGCAGAAGCCAGGATGTTACGCAAATCATGATTGATCTTGGAAACCGCCAGTCCCAGATCAGCCAGATGTTTTTTCTGTCTCAGTGTTTTCTGCAAATCTCCCTGCAAGGCAGATAGACGCTTTTCTGCGAGACCTATTTCATCGCGCCTTCTTCCCGGTTGAAAAATAAGAGAAGAATTTTCTGGTTCTTTCGAAAACTGGTTCATGTTGGATGACAATCGAATGATCGGCAAAACGATCAATCGATAAAGTGCAAGATAAACAAGCGCCCCAGTAAAAAGCGAGATCAGCAACGACAGGAACATCACATTCCGGGCGTAAATCCACAATGCAGCCTGAATGTATTTTACTTCCTGAATGAGCTCTATCTTGGCTGTGCTGGAACGCATCGTCCCAAAAACACGATAAATCCTGTTTTCATCAGCAAACAGCATTCCCAGAGCACTAAAAATCGAACTGAAAGCAGAAGAGGTATCCAGATTGATATGCTCGTATATCTCACCAGGCATTCCCATAGTAGCCATAAGCCTTGAAGGAGCTCCTCGCTCCCGAATGGCAATGGTTTGTGCTTGTATCGAAGCAAGGAGATTGGCACCACCTTCTTCACTTAGGGAAATTCTGTCGGAGTCCAGATAAACAATACTGGCAGCTTCAGCGGATTCCAGATGGGTTCTCAACCATACATCCCTGTAGTTTGCCACAGATGGCAAGAAGATCAGAACCTCCGCGATCATCACAAACAATAAGGTCATCAGCAGAAGTTTTACAGACAATCCCCGGGCAGGACTGTACCGGTCTTGAGCTTCCAACTCTTCTTGCGCCGTCTCTGTATTATTAGTGTACTGGTCCGACATCCCAACCCTTACCCGAACTTTTGCAGGAACCTTATCACGCTTCGGATGATTGGCTTCCTTGCAAGCGGAGTGTAATTTGTTATCGCAGCTCTTTTACCCATTTCTGAAAGGGTAGGATAGGGAGAGATAAATCCCACCACATCCCCGAGTTTCATTTTGTTGGTAATCGCAAGCGACCACATATTGATCATCTCGCCAGCACCCACGCCAGCAATCGAAACTCCCACAATAAGTCCCTTTTTGTTGGTGATCAGCTTTATTAGTCCGGTGGTTTTTCGTTCTGCCTGCGCACGGTCATTTTCGTGATAGGGCCAGCGAAGGACCTTAATATCGCGATATTTCTCTCTGGCCTGCGCTTCACTTAAACCCACATGCCCGATTTCCGGGTCGGTATAAATCGCCCAAGGAATGATGTCATGGTCAGGAACAGCCTTTTTGCGGAACAGCAACCCACGGATAACCAAACCTGCATGATAGCCCGCCACATGAGTAAATTGCGGGCCTCCTGCCACATCTCCAATTGCATAAACACGCTTATTTGAGGTTCGCAGATCCCGCTTAACCTCAATTCCGTGTTTAGAATATTTTATGCCTGCTTTTTCGAGATCAAGTCCGTCCACATTTGCAGCGCGACCAGTCGCGACAAGGATGTGAGAGGCATCTATGTTGATCTGCGTGCCATCTTTTTCATAAGCAACACGAACGCCGGTTTTGCCCTTTCGTTCAACATTTTTTACCATTGCCCCCTCAATGATATTAATCCCTTCTTTGCGAAGTTTTTCCAGCACAATGGCACTTAGCTCAGGATCGGCTTGCCCCATGGCTTTCATCCCCTCAAGGACGGTAACCTCAACACCAAGTCGATGATGGGCCTGCGCCATCTCCATGCCAATCGGCCCGCCACCAATAACCACCAGATGTTTCATCTTTCGTGTGTTTTCAAAGATGTTTTCATTGGTGAGATAGGAAACCTGATCGAGGCCCGGTATGGGGGGAACGAATGCAGAAGAACCCGTGGCAACCACAAAGCGACGGGCACGAATTTCCTTATCACCGGCGATTACTGTCTTGGCATCTTTAAAACGCCCTGCTTCGGTTATGACTTCTACGCCTAGACCGGTAAATCGTTCCACAGAGTCATTTGGTTCAATGGCAGCAATGACGCCATGCACATGATCATGCACTTTTCTAAAATTTACCTGCGGTTCACCACTCATGGTGACCCCGAACTGTGGTGCATCACGCATTGCTTGAGCGTGCTTCCCGGCAGCCAATAGTGCTTTTGAAGGGACACAACCGTAGTTAAGGCAATCACCGCCCATTTTGCCCTTTTCCAGAAGTACCACGGACACTCCAAAGGATGCCGCTGCCGCCGCCACGCTTAATCCGCCTGAACCGGCACCGATCACACAAATATCTGGTTTCAAAACTTCAGTCATAGATGGCCCAAACAATTACTCATATTGATACATTTATTTAAATTCTTCGCCCTTGATCTAGGCAGCCGGAACTTTGCTGCCTTTCAATTTGCGTACAATAACAGGCAGGATTGAAATCGCTGCAAGTCCAATCATTGCGATCAGAATTTCTGTGGTCACAAGCGATTTTAAATCTATCTCACAAGTTCCCGCGGCAACACAACCGGGGTTCGCTTCCTTTTGAGCGTTGATAATACTGTCTAATCCTGCGCCTATGAATGCGTAGGCAAAAGTGCCTGGAATGATGCCGAGCAGTGTTGCAAGCGCATATGGCCCTAATT
>CAWUJF010000462.1:0-3447 GCA_963922405.1 uncultured Hyphomicrobiales bacterium
TCTTCCATGGAGGATGTGACGGCCGAATTGCCAATATTGGCATTGATCTTCACCAGGAAATTTCGGCCAATGATCATTGGCTCCAGTTCCGGGTGATTAATGTTGGCTGGAATCACAGCTCTGCCGCGTGCCACTTCGTCACGAACGAATTCTGGCGTTACAAAGTCCGGAATCTCCGCACCGAAGCTCTCACCATCGCGTTCCAGCGCTTCTTTGATCTTTTGGCGGCCGAGGTTTTCTCGGATCGCAATGAACTCCATTTCCGGTGTAACAATGCCGGCACGAGCGTAAGCAAGCTGAGTACATGCTTTGCCGTCTTTCGCGCGCAAAGGCTGATTTCTGACAGGAAACTCCTGAACAAGTTTGTCGCCCTTGGCAAAACCGTTATCTTCCGGTTTCACATGACGACCTTCATAGCGTTCCAGATCGGCATTATTTAAGAGCCAACGCTCGCGTTTGCGCTCCAGGCCTTTCATCACATCAATTTCGGCTTTCGGGTCTGTGTATGGGCCCGAAGAATCATAAACTGTTACCGGTGGTTCACCGGAAGTCGGGTGAACCTCAATCTGGCGCATAGGTACTTCAAGACCTTCATGCATTTCACCCTTAACATAGATTTTTCGTGATGCTGGAAGGGGGCCTTCGGTTACTGTAGGGGTTACGGCATTCATGACATTTCTCCTCGTGCCTGGTTTTGTATAACCCGGTTTGTGCAGGGAGAAGATGGAAACAGAGACGACTGTCCTGATTTTGATCGTCTTCCTACGCCAGCACTAACTGGGTCAGGTTCAAAGGGTCATTGCACCGCAGTATCATATCACTGCCTAGCAAAATCTCAGTTCCTGTAAGGCGGAACCCCCCTGACTGTGAGAACATTTACTGTCATCCGCGAGGGTATGTCAAATGATTTGGTCAAATGTACGGGTTTCGCATTCAGATTTCCAAGTTACATTAAAATTTATGTGTAAACCTTGACCTGGCACCTAAGGAGTTGGTTAGCTTGGAACACTCAATAGAAAAAGGGAGGTCACCAAATGTGTGATATGTGTGTTATAGAATCCGTAAAAGAAAAGATGTTGTCCCGCCGCGATCTGTTTAAGGTCGGGGGAGCAGCGCTGGCTGCCGGCGCAGTAGCAACCGGAGCATCTGCACCTGCTGCTATGGCCGCAGGTCACGGCAAAGTGGAAGATCTAACCCATACATATGATGATAAATTCCCAACATATTTTGGACAGCCGGGTGTCGAGATCACCCAACCTTTCACTTATGCAGAGCACAAATTCAATCTGTTCCAGCTGAACCTGAATGAACATACCGGTACGCATATGGATGCGCCGTTACATTTTTCTGCAGATGGTCAGGCTGTAGATGAGATTCCGGTTGAAAATCTTGTCGTTCCGCTATGCGTTGTTCATATTCACGAAAAAGCAGCAGAAGATGCAGATGCAGAAGTCACTCCCGATGATTTGAAAGCCTGGATATCCAAAAACGGACCAATCCCGGACAATGCTTGTGTGGCCATGCATTCCGGATGGAGTAAGCATGTAAATTCTGACAAATTACGAAATGCAGATGGGGAAGGTGTTATGCATTTTCCTGGTTTTCATATCGAAGCCGCCCAGATGCTGATGGAAGAAACCAAGGCTGTCGGTATGGCCGTTGACACGCTTTCTCTTGATTATGGCAAGTCAAAGGACTTCAAAACCCACTACGCTTGGTTGCCCACCAACCGTTGGGGAATTGAGAACATCGCGAATCTGGATAAGTTGCCGGAAGCGGGTGCAACGCTTGTGGTTGGTGCGCCGAAACATCGTGGTGGTTCTGGTGGTCCCTGCCGTATCTTTGCCATGGTATAGCGCATGGAAAAGCGATTGGTTTTCGTAAAGTTTAGGGTTGGCGAAGTAAATAACTGCCGCTACTAATGAGCAATCGAAAACCAATTGCTAAGGAAAGCTGAAATGCCATTGCCATCTAATAGAAGAATCTGGACCTGGTTCGATGGAGAATGGCAAGAGGGCAATGTCCCGATTATGGGATCAGCCGATCACGGAACATGGCTCGGCACCATGGTATTTGATGGTGCCCGGGCCTTCTCCAATGTGACACCCGACCTTGATCTTCACTGCCAGCGTGTCAATGATTCATGTGTTGCATTGGGCATGGATCATGTTTTTGAAACCGGCAAGATAATTGAATTGGCGCAGGAAGGTGTCGCCAAGTTCGGTCCGGGTTCGGAACTCTATATCAGACCAATGTGCTGGTCACTGGAATCGGGTCAGATGACGGTTGATCCAAAACCAGATTCAACAACCTTTGCTTTGTGTCTGGAAGAAGCAGCCATGCCGCCCTGGATGGGTACAACGCTTACCACGACACAATTTATCCGACCTACACTAGCCTCAGCAGTGGTCAATGCAAAAGCTGGCTGTCTATATCCCAACAATGCCCGGATGCTGAAGGAAGCGCAGTCAAAAGGGTTCGCCAACGTCATATGTTGCGATGCCATGGGCAATGTGGCCGAAACCGCCACGTCAAATATCTGGATGGTGAAAAACGGTGAGTATTATACGCCAATCGCCAATGGAACCTTCCTGGCGGGCATCACTAGAAACCGGGTCATCGATCTCCTGGAGAAGGGTGGTGAGAAAGTGCATCAGGCAGTCCTCACATTGGATGATTTTCGCCAGGCAGATGAGATTTTTCTCACTGGCAATTACGGCAAAGTGACTCCAGCAGTAAAGTTTGAAGAGCGTGAATTTGAAATCGGCGCCAAGACAACCCAGGCACGTGACATGTATATGGAGTGGGCAGGCGCTTAATCGAAGTGCGGCTTTCAAGCTCTTTCCGGAATATCGACAAGTTTACCTCGAGGGATTTCTGCCAATTTGTCATAGAACGGTAGTTCCACTAACTCTGCTTCTTGCATGGACCCGTCTTTGCAGCCGATCTTCACTTTGGTTCCTGCATCAAAACCTTCTTTGTTCATCAATGCATAGCCGATACCATGTTTGAGATAGGGTGAAGTGGCCCCGGCGGTGATAGTGCCTGCACGCTTTCCATCATGCTCCACAGCTGCAGAAATCAGCGGTTCGCCCTGCATACATTTCACGCCAAAAAGCCTTATTCCTTTTGATGCGTTTTCAAGTGCAGCTTTCCCGATGAAGTCACCCTTATCTTCATCCACAAAGCGTCCCAGCCCTGCAGCATAAGGTGTTGTCGTCTCATTGAAGTCAGATCCAGCATTTAGGATGCCCGCTTCTATACGACGAATATTCATGGCGTCGAGGCCGAATATCTCCATGCCAAAGGGTTTGCCAGCTGCCTCGAGATGAGCCCACAAGGCTTCAGCATCATGATGAGGTTCTGTATAAAACTCCCATCCCAATTCATTCGTGTATCCTGTGCGGGTAATAACCACCTCTTGCCCACCAAATGGGACTCGCGCAA
>CAWUJF010000463.1:0-3444 GCA_963922405.1 uncultured Hyphomicrobiales bacterium
TTCCTTGCCGACGACTCATATGCTTTGCGGCAAATACTGATACCGGTTCTGAAAGAATTTCGTGGGCAGGATTTACCGCGCGTTTGGAGGATATAAATATGCATCTAACCCCCAGAGAAAAAGATAAGTTGCTCATTGCAATGGCAGCTGAGGTGGCCCGAAAACGTCTGGATCGGGGTGTGAAACTCAATCATCCCGAAGCAATCGCCCTGATTACGGATTTCGTGGTGGAAGGCGCGCGCGACGGTCGCAGTGTTGCTGATTTGATGGAGGCAGGTGCACATGTGATCACTCGTCAACAGGTGATGGAGGGCATCCCCGAAATGATCCATGACATTCAGGTGGAAGCCACATTCCCGGATGGGGTGAAGCTGGTCACCGTTCATGAGCCGATAAGGTAGGAGGGTAAGATCATGATTCCAGGAGAAATTATTACTGCTGATGGTGATATCACCCTCAATGAAGGTGCAGAAACGATCACATTGAAAGTGGCGAATACCGGAGACCGGCCTGTTCAGGTGGGTAGCCACTATCATTTTTATGAAACCAATACGGCTCTCGAGTTTGACCGTGAACAGGCAAAGGGTATGCGGCTTGATATTGCCTCTGGAACCGCTGTGCGCTTTGAGCCGGGGCAGGCTCGTGATGTGACGCTCGTGCCGTTGCAGGGTGGCAGAAAAGCATATGGATTTAACAAGAAAATTATGGGAGCGCTGTAATGCCAGCAACAATTTCCCGCGCTGCATATGCAGACATGTTCGGCCCCACAACCGGAGACAAGGTTCGCCTGGCTGATACCGAGCTCATTGTTGAAGTGGAAAAGGACCTCACGACCTATGGTGAAGAGGTTAAGTTCGGCGGTGGCAAAGTTATCCGCGATGGTATGGGTCAAAGCCAAACCACAAGGGCCGATGGTGCTGTGGATACGGTTATCACTAACGCCCTGATCATCGATCATACCGGAATTTACAAGGCGGATATTGGCCTAAAAAGCGGAGAGATCGCTGCCATTGGCAAGGCGGGAAACCCGGATACACAGGCCGGTGTGGATATCATCATTGGACCGGGCACTGAAGCGATCGCAGGTGAGGGGAAGATCATTACAGCCGGTGGGTTCGACAGCCATATCCATTTCATCTGTCCGCAACAGATTGAAGAGGCGCTTATGTCTGGTGTGACCACAATGCTCGGCGGAGGTACCGGTCCCGCCCATGGAACGCTTGCCACAACTTGTACCCCTGGTCCATGGCACATCGGGCGTATGATACAGTCTGCTGATGCATTTCCCATGAACCTGGCATTTGCGGGTAAAGGGAATGCTTCGCTTCCTGCCGCTTTGGAGGAAATGGTCAAAGGCGGTGCCAGTGCTCTTAAACTTCATGAAGATTGGGGAACAACGCCGGGCGCCATCGATTGCTGCTTGTCCGTGGCGGATGAGTATGATGTGCAGGTGATGATCCACACCGATACGTTGAATGAAAGTGGCTTTGTGGAAAATACCATCAAAGCGATTGATGGGCGAACCATTCATGCTTTCCACACAGAAGGTGCTGGTGGCGGGCATGCCCCCGATATCATTAAAGTGTGCGGGCTCAATAATATTCTACCCTCCTCTACCAATCCTACGCGACCCTATACGGTGAATACGCTGGATGAGCATCTGGATATGCTGATGGTTTGTCACCATCTCGATAACAACATTCCGGAAGATGTGGCGTTTGCGGAAAGCCGGATCCGTAAAGAGACCATTGCTGCTGAGGATATTCTTCATGACATGGGTGCGTTTTCGATCATCGCATCTGACAGCCAGGCCATGGGCCGGGTAGGTGAGGTCCTTATCCGCACCTGGCAGACTGCCGATAAGATGAAGCGTCAACGCGGTTCTCTGGCTGAAGAGAGTGGAGATAATGATAATTTCCGTGTTCGCCGCTATGTGGCGAAATATACGATTAATCCGGCAATTGCGCATGGGATTGATCATCATATTGGCTCAGTAGAAGTGGGTAAGCGCGCCGACCTCGTCATGTGGTCGCCAGCCTTTTTTGGAGTGAAACCTGACATGGTTTTGATTGGCGGCACAATTGCGGCTGCTCCGATGGGTGATCCCAATGCGTCTATCCCGACACCGCAGCCGGTACATATGCGCCCGATGTTTGGGGCTTTCGGGAAGTCTCTCACCAGGTCTTCCGTGACCTTTGTTTCAAAAGCAGCGCAGGAAGATGATCTAGCTTCAAAGCTAGGCATTGAGAAGCGCACCCTTGCAGTTGAAAATACTCGCGGTGGGATTGGAAAATCAGCCATGCTGCTAAACGATGCGACGCCGGAGATAGAGGTTCACCCGGAAACCTATGAGGTGCGTGCAAATGGTGAACTCCTGACGTGTGAACCTGCTGATGTGGTTCCGATGGCGCAAAGATACTTCCTGTTTTAGCGATGAATACGGCAACTTCCGTTCTATCTCAAACGCATGAACCAGCCGACACCATCACGCTGGATGAAACAGCGCGTCATCGCAGGCGGGTGAAAATGATTTCCGATAATGGAATCGAATTTTTACTGGATTTGCCGGAGGCCCGTCTGTTACGCCATGGTGAAGGCATAGAGCTGGATGATGGACGGGTTATCGAAGTGATCGCAGAACCTGAAGTTCTTTATGAAGTGCGCGCGCAAAGCCCGCATCACCTGATGCAACTGGCCTGGCAATTGGGAAATCGCCATTTGCCTACACAGATCCTTGATGATCATTTGCGCATCAGGCAGGACCATGTGATCAAGGACATGCTGATTGGGCTTGGTGCTGAAGTCAAAGAGATTACTGCGCCCTTTAACCCGGAATCGGGAGCTTATTCCGGGTATAGTCATTCACACAGCCATGGTCATTCCCATGACTGAGTTGCAATCAATCCTGCGTCTGCAAGCCTGGTTGTCGCCGGCGTTTCCAACCGGGGCGTTTGCCTATAGCAGCGGATTGGAGGCTGCTGCACATATGGAATTGGTTTCCGATCAGGAACAACTCACCGATTGGCTCATCGATGTCACCACAAGCGGGCAGGGTTGGAATGATGCCGTTTTGCTTGCTGAGAGCTGGCGTTTGACTGAAGCGGGCTCAGATGTGTCTGAGATCGCTGATCTGGCTGAAGCTTTGAGCTTTTCAAAGGAAAGACACCTTGAAACCATGCGCCAGGGAGAGGCCTTTCTGAAAGCTGCAAAAGCATGGAATGCAGGAACAAATCTAATGGCTAGTTGTCCGTTGCCGGTAGCGGTAGGAGCAGTTGCGGCAAGCCTTCAGGTTCCGCTTGATGAAACACTTGCGGCTTACTTGCATGCCTATGTATCCAACCAGATTCAAGCGGCTCTTCGTTTGATGAGACTGGGGCAGCAGGGTGGAGTAGAAGTGTTGGTTGCGCTTGAACCGGTCATCATTGAAACCGCAGACAGGGCCTC
>CAWUJF010000464.1:0-3443 GCA_963922405.1 uncultured Hyphomicrobiales bacterium
GAATATCAACCAGAGAGTATTTTTCTTCCAGACGCTGACGAACGAGAGAAAGCGGTAGGTACTGATCAGTCCGATCTTCGTCGATTTCACCCAATGGCATTGTTTCAATGAGGGTGAAGTCGAAACCCTCACCATGGGCCCACTGCATCATGGTTTCGATCTCATGTTCATTGACCTCCTTTAGGGCAACAGCGTTGATTTTGATCTCCAGGCCAGCCTTTTTGGCTGCTTCAAGCCCTTGGAAAACCTGTGGTAAGCGTCCCCAACGAGTGATTTCGGCAAATTTGGCTTCATCAAGCGTATCCAGCGACACATTGACGCGACGCACACCTGCATCCACCAGTTCAGCGGAAAACCGAGCTAATTGCGAACCGTTTGTAGTGAGTGTCAATTCGTCCAAACCGCCACCATCCAGCAATTTACCCAAATTGCGGATGAGTTCCATGATGCCTCTTCTAACCAGCGGTTCCCCACCTGTCAGCCTGAGTTTGCGGACACCCTTGTCGACGAAAACCGTGCATAGACGTTCAAGCTCTTCAAGGGTAAGTAGTTCTTTTTTAGGAAGAAAAGTCATGTCTTCCGCCATGCAATAAACACAACGGAAATCACATCTGTCGGTGACAGATACGCGGAGATATTCGACCATACGGCCAAAGGGATCGATCATAGATGTTTCTTGGTTCTGCATGGGAGTGATTTAACAGTAATATTTATGTTTGTTCAATCACCAAAACGTACAATCAGGAAAATGTGTTTGCGTCATAAAATTTCGTTTTCGCGAATTGCGAATTTGACGTAAAATTTGGCAAGAGGCTAATCTGGCAATCTGCAAGGCAGATAAAGGTTTGGGAGGGTTTTTTGATGACTGAAGCTCCAACAAGAGGTCGACGTTCCGGTGGTCGTAGTGCAAGGGTTGCATTGCGTTCGGAAAAGTTGGCTGAAGAGTTACGTCCTATCCATGCAGGGCTCGTGGGTGGTCAGTACAAACCTTTGACGGATAGCGCTGTTGAACGGATCCACAAAGCCGCTTTGGATGCGTTGGAGACCATTGGTATCAGTGAAGCGCCGGAATCCGGGATAGAGATCCTGACAAAGGCCGGTGCGGAACTGGGTGATGATGGGCGCATCCGCTTCCCGCGCACGCTCGTGGAGGATATGCTAGCTGTTGCTGCACGTGACATCACCTTGTGCGGCAAAGATCCCAAATATGATCTCAATCTGTCAGGTTCCAAAGTGCATTTCGGAACAGCTGGTGCAGCGGTGCATATCGTTGACATTGAAAACAATGAGTATCGCGAATCCACGCTGCAGGACCTCTTTGATGCGGCAAGGATTACCGAACAGCTCGACAATGTCCACTTTTACCAGCGTACGATGGTGGCGCGGGATATCCTTGATAACTACGAGTTGGACATCAATACAATTTACGCTTGCTGTGCTGCGACCCGCAAACACATCGGTACAAGCTTTGTGGAACCATCCTTCGTTCCTGGGTGTCTCGACCTGCTGCATGTGATTGCTGGTGGTGAGGACAAGTGGCGCGCGCGTCCATTCGTCTCCAATTCAAACTGCTTTGTGGTTCCACCCATGAAGTTTGCTACTGAATCCTGTGAAGTCATGGAAGCCTGCATCAGAGGCGGGATGCCAGTATTACTGCTTTCAGCCGGTCAGGCCGGGGCAACAGCTCCTGCACCCTTGGCAACAGCCATCGTTCAGGCTGTGGCAGAGTGTCTTGCCGGTGTTGTCTATGTGAATGCAATTCAACCTGGTCATCCAGCAATTTTTGGTACATGGCCATTTGTTTCTGATCTTCGCACAGGTGCCATGTCAGGTGGGTCAGGTGAACAAGCCCTGCTTAGTGCTGGTTGTGCCCAGATGCATCGTTTTTATGATTTGCCAGGTGGTGCTGCCGCCGGGATTGCAGACGCCAAGATGCCTGACATGCAGGCAGGTTGGGAACAGGCAATCTCCAACGTGATGGCAGGGCTGTCGGGCCTCAATATGGTCTATGAAAGCGTAGGGATGCATGCGTCACTCCTTGGTTTCTGTCTGGAATCCCTTGTGCTTGGCGATGACCTTCTTGGTCAGGTGCAACGTTGCATTAAAGGCATTGAAGTGACTGAGGATAGTGTTTCTCTGGAAGCCATGAAGAGCGTGTGCCTCGGTGGGCCAGGCCATTATCTCGGGCATGAGCAAACTCTTTCGATCATGCAAACAGAGTATGTGTATCCTGAACTTGCGGATCGCACATCGCCAAAAGAGTGGGCGGAGATTGGCAAACCTGTTTTGATCGAAAAAGCCATTGAACGTAAGCGTGCTATTCTGGATGCGCCAAGGGAAGTGATCATTGATCCGGCCACTGATGCAGAAATCCGGTCGAAATTTAACATTCACCTGCCATCATAATCGGCGGTCAGGTGAGTTCTAATAGGTCAAATCTTATATATTCTTTGTAATACTTATTTATTGAAATTTTCTTTTGTTTTTATGTGTAATTTCATGAAATCAATTGAAATCACAAGAATTCTGCAAAAGTGACATATTGGATACACTTAATCTTAAGAGATTGCCTCTTAGGTGGAGTTGAACTGTGTGGGAAGATAGAAAGCAACTCCAAAAGCTTATGACCTATCGTGGGTACGAAAAATCGGCAATTACGAAGTCATTTCTAAGGTGGCACTATGGTTTTGTAACGCTTCTCATACTTGGAGTAGCGATTGCCAGCTGGGCTTTCAACTGGAATTTAAGCCGGAGCTATGACCGTGTTACGGCTGATGTTCAAACCATTTCCCGGTTAAACAATCAGGCTAATGATGCATTTAACAAGATTTTCCAGCTCACAACACTGGGAACTGATGAGCGTGATCGTTATGCGGGATCAGCACGAACTGCACTTAATCTGGTAGAGCAAACCCATGCGGAATTAATGGAGCGAGCCAAGTCTGGCGATATTTCCCATCTTGCGGCACTTCAGGATAAGACGATCAAAGGTGATCAGACTATCAGGCGGCTTATCGAATATGGACGGCAGCTTGTGAGCGATGTGCTCAATGATGAAATGAATACGGCTTATGCTTTCCGCTTCTCCAATTTTGCCACTAATCAATTTGGTGTCGTCATTGAACGGCTCGTACAGGATGCTACATGGGAACAGCAAAAACTGGCCGATCAATCACTGCTCAGTACAGGGATCGGTTCCATCATGTTGTTTCTGACGGCTTTTGGCGCTGTCACATTCATATTCCGGCCCATGGAGCAGCGGATCATATCGTCCCAAAAGGAATTGGACCTCCGGTCGAGGCAAATCGTGGATGAATCCAAGAAAGCCATGATCGCCGACCGTGCGAAGAGTGAATTTTTGGCGAATATGAGCCATGAGATCCGCACGCCGATGAACGGTGTGATGGGGATGGCTGAGTTATTGATCAAGACAGACCTTGATC
>CAWUJF010000465.1:0-3442 GCA_963922405.1 uncultured Hyphomicrobiales bacterium
CGCGAACGGACGCTTTTCCGGAGGGAAAGCGGATACTAACAAAGCGCTCGCTTGCTGGATAGCAGGCAAATGAAACTGTTAACTCAGCTCTTCACCTTCGAGCGAGATGCCAAGCCCTGAAACATAACGATTGGCCCACGCAAAAACACCTGCCGTAAGATTGATTTCCAGTATGCTTTCGTCATCAAGGCCAGCTTCACGAAGCTCTTCTATGTGGGTTTCCTCAACTGATGCAGGCTCAACAGTGAGCTGGCGAACATAAAGCAATCCGGCGAGTTCTTTGCCCTCGAAAAAATGTTCCGGCTTTTTAGCTGCCAGGGCGCCGATGGCACCCAACGCAAAGTTTCTATCAGGAGAATGCTTTAGCAATGAAGCAGAATGGTGTGCAACACAGAACGCACAGCCGTTCAAGACACTGACATAGGTTGCAACAGCTTCCTGATACCAGGGCGGAAGCACATTTTCTTTGTGATAACACGCATCACGATATGCCTTCATAAACGTTTCATACATGTGGGGTTTCAAGCTAAATGCGCGACCGAAATTACCAATTGACCCATCAAGCTTTTTTGCTTTGTCATAAGCTTTAGCAAGATCTCCGTCAGCATCGTTTTCGTGAACTGTAGTTATCCAAGCCACTGCGTTTCTCCATCGGTGAGTAAGATTTCCGGAGCATAGCACCACGTTTGCCTTAAGTCTGGACAATTCGTTCCACTGAATTATAGGGTGTCTTGATTTGAAAATGAGACATTTCACATGAACGAGACACCCCTTCCCTCCATACTCCACACGATCGGTAAGACACCACTTGTCAGACTCGATAGGCTGACTGAACACTATGGCTGCGAAGGGACAATTCTCGCAAAGCTTGATTATCTCAATCCGGGATTTTCGAAAAAGGATCGCGCCGCCCTTGGCGTGATCGAAGCTGCAGAAAAGGATGGATCACTCAAACCCGGTCAGACTGTTGTTGAACTGACCAGCGGCAATATGGGGACCGGACTGGCCATCGTCTGCGGCATTAAGGGCTATCCCTTCGTTGCGGTCATGTCCAAGGGCAATTCGCCTGAGCGTGCCCGTATGATGGCGGCCCTGGGTGCTGAGGTTGTGCTTGTGGATCAACTGCCTGAAAGCCGTGTTGGCGAGGTCTCCGGCGCTGATCTCGCGGAAGTGGACCGCGTGGCCAGGCAGATCACGGAAGAGCGTGACGCATTCCGTGCCGATCAGTTTCGCCGTACTGGCAACCCGGACGCCCATGAACTAACCACAGGTCCGGAACTCTGGGAACAATCCGGCGGGACAATTGACGCATTTTGTGACTTTGTGGGTTCAGGCGGTACTCTGGCCGGCACAGCTAAATATCTGCGGGCGCGAAACGCAAACATCAAATGCTATCCCGTAGAACCGGAAGGCGCTGCCGTCATTTCCGGAAAGGACGCCATCAATCCGGATCATCCGATCCAGGGCGGCGGCTATGCCATGGCTGATCTTGAGTTTCTGCGCAGCATGGCATGGGATGGCTTTCTGCAGGTGGATGGCGAGACGGCCCGACAAACGGCCCGGGACCTGGCTAACCTGGAGGGAATTTTTGCAGGTTTCTCAGCCGGCGCGAACGTTGCTGGCGCAGTCCAACTGCTCAAGGGCGTCCATAGGGGTGAGACCATCGCTGTCATCATCTGCGACTCAGGCCTTAAATATCTTTCAACTGATCTCTTTGCGTAAAGCCGTTGCTGATTGCCGGTATGGCAAAAACCTCTTAGATTGGTGCAATGCCTACCTTGAAAGCCATTTTGTTTGATAACGATGGTGTCCTTGCCCACACAGAGCGGCATTGGGTGGATGCTAACCAGAAAGTTCTGGCCGAGATGGGAATTCCATACACAAAGGAAGACTTCATCACTCATACCTTCAATGAAGGTTGGGGCTCTCGCGGTTGGCTTGAGAGACAAGGGTTTAACGAAGAAACAATCAAAGACTTCTTTGTTGCCCGCAATGCCCTTTGGCAGCAGAAAATCACTTCTCTCGATGTGACCGATGAACATGCTCTTCCGGTTTTGAAAATCCTCAAACCAGACTACAGGCTGGCGGTTGTGACCAATACGGGCCGTGATGATTTCAAGTCGTTGCATTGGAACTCTAGCGCCTTGCTTGAACTCTTCGATACCATGATCCTGCGGGAGGATTACGACCGCTCCAAGCCGGAACCCGATGCCTATGAAGCTGCCCTGGAAAAGTTAAACATTCTCCCGACCGAAGCGTTGGTTGTGGAGGATTCACCGCGAGGTATTCTTTCCGCGCAACGCGCGAGGATACAGGTGGTTGCGATCAGAAACCCGGATTTCCCTTCCCTGGACTTATCTTCTGCAGAATATGAGATTTCTTCCCTGACAGAATTACCTGAGTTAATCTATGATCTAAGATAACTTTCAACTCCGGCTTTATTTGGGGAGAAAGAAACCACTACAATAATGTAAGTATCTTTCATCTGCAGCCCCTCACCACCCCCACCCAACATTCCAGAGCACAATTTTCAAATTTACTTTCATTCACCTGCCCGCTCGGCTAACGTCTCGGCATGATTATTACAAAGAACCGTTTCCGGGGCACCGATTCTTTTGTGATGCCCACTGATGTACCTTCACCCAGCGTGAATGCTGAGGCACCCTTGTCGCTTTTGGCGCAGTGTCCGGCTTATGAAACCACACCACTGGTGGACGCAGATGTGCTTGCTGCTGAAGCCGGTGTAGCAAAAATGTATCTGAAGGATGAGCGCAGCCGCATGGGCCTTGGAAGTTTCAAGGCGCTCGGGGCTGCCTATGTGATCGCGCGGGAAGCAGCCAGTACAAACGCTGAAGACATGTCCACTGCATTGAAAGGGCAAAAGTTTGTCACTGCAAGTGCTGGCAATCACGGGCTTTCAGTTGCTGCAGGCGCTGCGGTTTTCGGCGCGCAGGCAATCATCTATCTGGCCCATACCGTACCCAAGGCTTTTGGCGCGAGGTTGGAGGCCAAGGGCGCGATTGTCCGCTACGAAGGTGACGACTACGAAGCCAGCATGAAGGCGGCGTCCAACGCTGCAAATCTCGAAGGCCTCTCCCTATTGTCTGACAGTTCCTGGGAAGACTATTTCGACCCGCCCCATCGCCTGATGGAGGGTTATCTCGCTTCAGCAAGTGAGACGACCGACCAGATGCCTCAGACCCCAACGCATATTTTTTTGCAAGCAGGCGTTGGCGGTTTGGCCGGTGCCATGGCTGCCTATTTCCGCCATGTATGGGGTGATGGTCCGAACATCGTTGTGGTAGAACCCAATGCTGCGCCTGCCCTCCTCACAAGCATTGCCAAGGGGGAGTTCACAAAGGCGGACGGCCCGGTTTCAAATATGGGGCGTCTCGATTGCAAGGAAGCCTCTCTCATTGCACTGAAAAGCCTTGCCCGTGAC
>CAWUJF010000466.1:0-3437 GCA_963922405.1 uncultured Hyphomicrobiales bacterium
CGAAAGCTCTGGGGTTATTTTGAAATTGGTTTCGCAGTCATGAAGGGCGAACCCTTTTGAGTCAAGACAGACGTCAAAACTCAGAAAGAAAAGGTTCGCAATCAAGCCGCTAAGTTACTGGAATTCTAAGACCAGTCACCCTCTTTGGTGCCGTTGAAACGCGAATTAAGTCCATTCCAGCAATCCGTGTAGTCATCCTGAAGTGGGGCTTCCTTTGCAGCAAAGTCGGTCAACAACTGTGGAAAGCGGGTTTCAAACATAAAGGACATTGTGTTCTCGAGTTTGACAGGATCATCACTGCTGAAGCTTGCTTTCATGAAAGCTTCATTATCCGGGCCATGCGGCAACATGCAATTGTGAAGGCTGATCCCACCGGGTGAAAATCCGCTGGGCTTTGCATCATATTGTCCATAAATATTGCCCATAAGCTCAGACATGATGTTCTTGTGATACCACGGAGGACGGAATGTATCCTCTTGAGGCAGCCAACGGGGAGGAAAAATCACGAAGTCAATGTTCGCAGTTCCTTCTTCAGGACTTGGCGCTGTCAGAACCGTGAAGATTGATGGGTCCGGATGATCAAACGTAATAGAGCCAACAGCAGCATAAGTGCGAAGATCATATTTGTAGGGAGCGTAGTTTCCATGCCATGCGACCACGTCCAAGGGTGAATGATCGATTTCACTGCGGTGAAAATCGCCACACCATTTCACGGTAACGCCGCAACGGGCTTTTCTGTCCTCAAACCATGCTTTTGGCGTTTTGAAGTCTCGTGGGTTGGCAAGGCAGTTAGCCCCGATTGGGCCGCGATTAGGCAGCGTGAATTTGGCGCCGTAGTTTTCGCAAACAAATCCTCTCGCTTCCTCATCCAGCAAATCCACTTTGAACACCATGCCACGAGGCAAAATACAAACTTCAAGAGGCTCAAGATCAATAATCCCGAATTCCGTATAAATTCTCAGTCGGCCAATCTGCGGTACGATAAGCAATTCCCCGTCAGCTGAATAGAAATACTCATCCCCCATATCATGATTTGCAAGGTAAACATGTGCGGCCATTCCGGTCTGAGTGTTCACATCTCCAGCAGTGGTGATGGTTCTCATGCCAGTGATGAAGGTTAGTTTTTCGCTCGCGGGTAGGGGAATTGGATCCCAACGATACTGACCCAAAGATATCACATCCGGAATCTTGTTCGGGGCTGATTTCCAGTAAGGCAGGCCAAGTTTCTGAAGTTTGCCCACATGCTTCACTGAGGGTTGGATACGGTAAAGCCATGACCGTTCAAGCGTGCTGTGTGGTGCCGTAAAAGGTGAGCCAGAAAGCTGTTCGGCATATAGGCCGTAAGCGCAACGTTTCGGTGAATTACGGCCAATTGGTAAGGCACCCTCTAACGCTTCAGTTTCGAAATCATTACCAAACCCAGGCATATAACCTGAAGCTTTCGAAGGATTTGCTTGTTCATTTTCGAATGAATTATCGTCTTTCACAATCACATTCATTTGTTTCATTCCCGGTAGGCAAAGTCTGAAGATTACTGTAATTAGTAACATTCGTAACTAAATCAGATGTAACTATCAAGGGAACATAATGACCCTGAAATTGGATGAATTTCTGCCGTATCGGTTGTCCAGATTGAATGAAGCGGTGAGCAATGAAATCAGGCCCGTTTATCGCGACATGTATGGATTAAACAGGCCGGAATGGCGTGTTCTGGTAGCGATAGCAGAGATCGGTCCCACCACCGCAAAAGACATTGGCAAGCACAGCGCTCAACATAAAACGAAAGTCAGTCGGGCGGTTCATGCCTTGCAAAAACGACGCTGGATTTCAGGACAGGTTGACCCGGAAGACCGCAGATCAGAAATTCTTACACTCACAAAGATGGGTGAACAGGCTTATAACTCTTTGATTCATCCGGTTTTAAAAGAAGAAGCCAGGGTCATGGGTTTAATTTCAAGTGCAGATCAGAAACAACTGCTGCGGGTAATTTCGAAGTTGGAAAAAGCTATGAATTTGATCTAGGCCAGTTATCATTTTCAATAATTCAACTCCACCTTGTACTAAAGTGTAGCATACATTTACTTCTAACGTTCCTCACAGACCTTGACGACGCACATGAAGTTGAAGAACATTCCGCCCCATGGAGGAACTTTTCAATCGTTTAAAATGCGGACTTTTGGCGCTGATGATGATGCTTATCAGTGCCACAGCCTTTGCGCAGGAACTGACGCGCGATCAGGCTTTCTCCTTCTTGCGACCGCCATACGATCTGGGAGAACAAATCGCACCCGGAATGTGGGAGCTGATAAATCTGGATAGCCGGGTAGCCGGTTATGGCTTTGAAACCCTTCCGCTCGCACCCTTGCCCGGGTTTTCTGGTGCACCGATAAACCTGTTTGTGCAGGTAACCTTGGAAGGCAAGTTTATCAACGCGGAAATTATCACGCACAATGAGCCAATTTTTGTTTCTGGTCTTGGTCAGGCACCATTCCACAATTTCGTAACCCAATATCGAGGGCATTCCATCACTGATACTCTAGTGGTCGGTGTACCCTACGGAGGTAAAAGCGAAGGTAGTTCTCTCGTTTATCTGGATGGTGTAACGAAGGCTACCGCGAGTGTTCGTATAGCCCACGAAACCATCCTTGCAGCGGCTTTTGCCGTGGCACGGGAGCGCATGGCCGGGATCGCGGCACGACAACCAACCCGGCCTAACCTTGAACACGAAGAAGAGCTCACCTGGGATGATTTGGTCAAGTCTGGACTGGCGAAGCGCAAACTTGTCACAAATGCCGATGTGGACAAGGCATTTGAAGGGACCACTTGGGAAGACGATGATCCTGAAGCGCGGGATTATCCGGAAGAAGCCTATCTGGATTTGTGGGTTGTGGATGTGGGTCCACCGGCAATTGCTAAAGCTGTTCTTGGTAAGGATACACTGGCGGAACTCGACAACTTCCGGGAAATTTCAAAGCATGACGAACCCATTCTGGTAATTGATGCTGGTCGGCATGGCTTGGTGGGAGAAGAATTCATTCGTAACACAAGTCCGGATCTGATCTTCGCCAAACAGGACAATCTGCCCGTAGCCCTTCGGGATGCTGATCTTGATGTGGAGCTCGCAGATGGTGTGCCAGGTGAAGTTGCCATGATACTGCGAACCGATCGAAGGCTTGGCTTTGACCCAACACAGGATTGGGAATTATCAATCCGAGCGATCAGGAAACATGGCGTCTTCCAACCTGAAATCGGATCAAAGGATTTCACAATTACCCACGCCACCGACGGCCGTTTTTTCGTGGTAGATACGCCTGTGGCTCCTGCACCACCCTGGAAGCAGGCAATTGAACAACGCGCGCCGGATTTGGCAGCGCTGTCAGTTGGAGTGGGAGGTTTGTTTCTGCTCCTGCTCACAAGAATGAACTGGCTTTCCGGTC
>CAWUJF010000467.1:0-3430 GCA_963922405.1 uncultured Hyphomicrobiales bacterium
ATACGGGAGCACAGCATGCCGGGAACAGGCGCATCGAAACCTGGTTCAAAAACTGCAGAACGTGCTATATAAGCTCCGGCGTCGCCCACCGGGTCAACACAGCCCAGGATCACATCATCAACCATGGACGTGTCAGCAATCTCGTTGCGGTCGCGTACTGCTTCAAGTGTTTTCGCTGAAAGACGTACTGCAGGAACTTCATGCAGTGAACCGTCTTTCTTGCCGCGACCCCTGGGGGTGCGGACATGGTCGTAAATAAATGCTTCAGCCATCATCTATCTCCAGTTCAGGCGTTGGTCGGGCCGGATGGAAGAAGCTCTTCCGGTGCAGCCCAGTTATCAATGTTTTTAATACGTTCGAGCCAGCTCTTGATGCCGGGATAATCATCCCAACTCACTCCAAAATGATCTGGCCAGAATAGATATCCGCAGATGGAAATATCTGCGAGTGTGGTTTGATCGGCAGCGACCCAGTCTCTACCGGTCAGGTGCCCGTCAAGAACACCAAGCGCGCTATAGGCGCGGGCTTTCAGAAATTCTGTTTCAGGTTCACCCTCTTTTTGAAGGAACCTGCTCATGAAGCGGTAAGTTGCCACATAACTGGTGAGCTTGTGGTTGTCGAAGAACATCCAGCGCATCATCTCAAGTTCGTCAGTCCGGTTTTCCGGGACAAATTTCTTGAACCGGTCAGCCAGATGCATGAGGATTACACCGGACTGGCTCAACACCAGATCATCCTTGGTGTGATCGATCAATACGGGCACTTCACCCATCACATTGGTTTCCCGGAAAGGGTTGCCGCGGGTTTCGCCCTTAAAGAAATCCACCCACTCAGCCTGCCAGTCTGCGTGACACAGTTGCAGCATCAACGCTGTCTTGTAGGCGTTGCCTGATTCAACAAAACATTTGAGAGTATAGTCAGCCATCAGTCATCCATGCCTTCGAGTAGAACGATCATTGCATTGGAAACCGCGACGCGGTGCTTTTTGGCTTCCTGGTAAGTGTCTGAGTTGTAGCATGCCTTGGCTGCTGCTAGCGATTCAAATTCGATAACCACATGGCGTGATCCCATATCGTCACCTTCGCAAACCACAAAGTCACCACCACGTGCGAGAAATTTTGCATTGTGTTCTTCAAATGCAGGGCGGGCGCCGGAAACGTAAGCCTGATATGCATCAGACTGAAAATTCGCATTATCTTCCGCGCTCACATGCGCAATCCAGTAACCTTTTGCCATTCCATAATGCTCCGATAAATTACAGGGTGCGTGAGATCAGCACTTTCATGATCTCATTGGTGCCGCCATAAATCCGTTGAACGCGCGCGTCACGATAAAGGCGGGCAATTGGGTACTCATTCATGTAGCCATAGCCACCGAACAATTGAAGGCACTGGTCAGTCACCTTTCCTTGTAAATCTGTGAGCAGATATTTTGCCATGGAAGCGGTGGCGGTATCCAATTCACCTTTGAGATGCTGTTCAACACAATGATTTACAAAGGCTTTTGCCATTGTGGCTTCTGATTTCAGTTCAGCAAGCTTGAACTGCGTATTCTGAAACTCGATGATCTGTTTGCCGAAAGCCTTGCGCTCTTTCACATATTCAATCGTCAGGGAAAGGGCGAGTTCAATGGAAGCCATGGCCTGATTGGCAATGATCAAACGCTCTTGCGGCAGTTCGGTCATCATCTGGATGAAACCCTGACCCTCTTCCGTACCCAGCAGGTTGGCTGTGGGAACTTTCACATCGTTGAAGAAAAGCTCTGACGTGTCATTTGCCTTGAAGCCGATCTTGTCCAGGTTACGGCCACGCTCAAAACCCTCCACCTCATCGGTTTCAATCACGATGAGAGAAGTACCCTTCGCCCCAAGGCTCGGATCGGTTTTGGTGACCAGAACAATCAGATTTGCGTTCTGTCCGTTGGTGATGAAGGTTTTTGAACCGTTGATCAGATATTGATTGCCGTCCTTGACCGCAGTTGTTTTCACACCCTGCAGATCAGACCCGGCGGCAGGCTCTGTCATGGCAATCGCACCAATCAGCTCACCCTTTGCCAATCGAGGCAACCAATTTTGCTTCTGTTCTTCGGAACCGTAATGCAAAATGTAAGGCGCAACGATTGCTGAGTGCAGGGCAATCCCGAAGCCATCGACACCATTTTGTCCGATAGCTTCAATGATTGCAGCCTCATGGGCATAGGTGCCACCGGCACCGCCATATTCTTCCGGCATGGAAGCACACAGAAGTCCGTTTTCACCAGCCAGTTCCCAGGCAGATCTCGGGATGATTTCATCCTTCTCATACTGCTCGTAATTGGGCGCGATCTCGTTTTCCATAAAGCGGTTAGCCATGTCAGAAACGAGGGTAACCTCCTCATCCATCCAGGATGGTTTCGGAAATGAAAGGACTTCTGCAGCACTCATGTGGTTTCTCTTGGGTTCAGCTATTAAAACGCGTCTGCTTCAAGAGCCATCATGCTCTCACAACCGCTCTCGATGCGTGCCAGGTGAGCCGCAGCTTCAGGCATGATGCGTTCCATGAAGTAACGACCGGTCATCAGTTTTTCTTCATGGAATGCCGCTGAACCGTTGGCACCTGCAGCAATCGCTTCCTGCGATTTTTCAGCCATCATGCCCCACATATATCCGAGGGCAACCAGACCAAACAGATGCATGAAATCAGTTGAAGCAGCACCCGCATTGTTCGGGTTGGACATACCATTCTGCATCAGCCACATCACAGCGGTTTCCAGATTTTTCACAGCAGCACGAAGCGGTTTCGTGTAAGCCTGCATGGATTCGTTGTCTTTGTGCTTCATGGTAAAGGCGTTTACCTCTTCCATGAATGCACGCATGGCACGACCGCCATTGGCAGGAAGCTTACGGCCGACAAGGTCGAGCGCCTGAACACCGTTTGCACCTTCATAAATCTGTGCAATCCGGGCATCGCGCACAAACTGGCTCATGCCCCATTCTTCCACATAGCCGTGACCACCGAAGACCTGCTGCGCATTCACGCAGTTTTCAAAGCCTTTGTCGGTCAGCACACCTTTAACGATCGGTGTCAGAAGACCCATAAGATCATCTGCTGCTTCACGCTCTTCGTCAGACGCAGCGCGGTGGGAAATGTCACCTTTAAGTGCAGTCCACAGCATTAGGGCACGTGCAGCCTCATTGAATGATTTGATGTTCATCAGCATGCGGCGCACATCAGGGTGCACAAGCAATGGATCAGCTTTCTTTTCAGGCTCAGCAACGCCGGTTAGCGCACGGCCCTGAATACGCTCTTTCGCATAGATTGCAGCGTTCTGATACGCCACTTCTGACTGAGCCAGACCCTGCATGCCAACGCCCAGACGCGCCTCGTTCATCATAACGAACATGGCTTTAAGGCCCTTGTGCTCTTCGCCGACCAGATAGCCGGTCGCCTCG